>LOEW01000313.1 GCA_001516045.1 Desulfosporosinus sp. BRH_c37 | reverse complement strand
ATATCTAATTCAATGGCGCCATACTCGCAGGCACTTACACATTTTCCGCATTCTGCACCCAGACATGCCTTATCATCGATCAAGTACTTCATTGGGAAGGCAAACTCATGGGCTTTGTATATAGCCCCTGTTTTATCCATTCCGTAATTGAAGTCGTTCGGTCTCTCTGCCGGGCAGACTTCAACGCATTTCCCGCAAGCCGTACAGTTATGGTTTACATAACGGGGATTTGATTTTACGGTGACTGTAAAATCCCCTTCTTGTCCTTCGATCGCTTCGACTTCCGCTAAGTTGAAAAACCTGATCCGGGGATTTTGCTTGATCCGTCTGAAATTAATCTCCAACCCGCAGTTCGGCGGGCACAGTTTGGGAAAATATTGGTTCATTTGAGCTACCCTACCACCAAGATAGGACTTCTCTTCGACCACATAGACCTCGCTTCCTGCCTCGGAAGCTTCCACAGCGGCTGTAAGTCCGCTTATTCCTCCTCCAACCACTAGGATACTCTTAGATGCCATCCTGCTACCTCCCTTATATGTCGATAGACTCTCGGCTTTCACCGAGTCAGTTGGACAAGGATTGCCCTGAACCAACCTTATAGCATACCTACTACTGTCTTTATACTTATCAGAAAGTATAAATTACGTCTCATACTGCAAGAATGCTAATTCGTGCGAAGACAGTGTCTTCGTCTGTAGCATAAGTGCAACTAAGGCTACCGTCAACGCCTGAAGGTTGACAGAATGACTATTACGTGTGAAGACAGTGTCTTCGGGCGCTAGCCAAGTTTTCTTTGATAGTAGTAGGTATTTGCTTTCAATCGAGATAAACCGGAAATGATAATAGATAAACTCTATTCAACATGTGAACTAAGGCACGCTCTATTAACTGGAAAATGATTTGTTTCACATATGCAAAGAAATAGTAATACGATGATTCAAGAACTAAGATAAATGAACGTGAGAAATTACACAAATTCATTTTTCACATAATTTCTCACAAACTAAGACTAGCACTAAAGTCATAATGAGTCAATATGACCGTAATTAAGAAATCAAATGATTAATCAATTTTTTGTAACTCTTTATCTTGTATATTAGCCACTTTACAAATTCTAATAACATATCTCTAACCAGTTCCCCTCCCAATGCTAAAAAAAGGTTGCTAGAATTATCTCAAATCTTAGGTAGTCAATGTTTATCAAAGACAACCTCTGCTGGGTAGGAGTACTCTGTAAAATTGTTACAAGCATAAACAATAATTCTTAACATATGTCCAAATCTAAACTGGTTAACCATAACAAAAACTAATTATAAGAACGAAAACTTTAATATTGTGTTTTTACTCAGCTGATGATTCAGTGTGGTTCTTTATCCCCCACTGATTAAAAGGAATTATCATAACTTGTGCCGAATTCAGCTCCTACTTAAAGAAGTGTGAGACTTCTTCCGGCACTTATTAAAACTAAAAGTTCAGATAAACTTGGTTGTGTTAACTGCTCTTTTTAAAGATACAATTTGATTAAGGCTTGCGTTCCACTATTTTCTTCACCTTGTTCTGCGAGTCTATCATACAATGATTTAGCCAACTCTAAACCTGGGGTAAGTAGCCCCATTGCTTGAGCAGAATCCATAGCAATCGTCATATCCTTGATAAAGTGTTTAATATAAAACCCTGGGGCAAAATTATTTGCTAACATGCGAGGAGCCAAGTTAGTTAATGAAAAACTCCCAGCCGCACCTGATTCGATACTCTTCAAAACCGTTTCTGGATTCAACCCGGCGGTTTTCGCATAGGCCATCGCCTCACATACCCCAATCATGGTCGAGGCTATCGCGATCTGATTAGACATTTTTGTGTGTTGACCAGCACCAGCTTTGCCTTGTAAAACGATATTTTTCCCTATGAGGTTAAAAATTGGAACTAGGGCTTCAAATACCTCAAAGTCTCCACCTACCATAATAGCCAAACGAGCTTCTTTTGCACCTACATCCCCACCTGAAACCGGAGCATCTATCGCATACATCCCCTTGACAAGAGCCTCATTATATATTCTTTCGGCTAAGACAGGAGACGAAGTTGTCATATCCACTAAATAGCTTCCGCTCCGAGCATGACTTATGATTCCGTCTTTTCTTAAATACACTTCTTCAACATCTTTTGGATAGCCGACCATAGTGATAATCACATTACTTCGAGCGGCCAACTCCGCGACAGTATCTTGCCAAACTGCTCCCATTTGGATTAACTCTTCTGCTCTAGCCTTTGTGCGGTTAAAAACTAGCACTTTATAACCAGCTCTTAATAAATGGCCAGCCATACTCTTGCCCATTACTCCTGTACCCACAAAGCCAATGATCGTATTGTCTTTAGTAATTGTCATTATAAACTCCCTTTCGATAACCCAGCTTGGAAAAACTATAAAATATCTATCTAACCATGTCAAGTACACTTAAACCACAATTTCTTGACCCAAATTCACTTGGACGGAGAGATAGACAGGATTTTAAACCTGCCTATCTCTTGTCACCTAAATTGCTAATTATTAATTACTAGCTTTCCAGAGGCCGTGAATGTTGCAATATTCTCTAACTTCTATTACGTCGTTTGATTTGACCAAAAATGAGGCTTCAGGTGCTTGGTTTGGAGCTAGTTCAGCTCTAAGAACATGATCCTTTGTTAAAACTTCGATAAATCGAATATAATGTTTTTCTTCCATCGGGTGGGCTACGCTACCCACTTTAACCTTAATACCTCCGTCGACTTCCTCAACCACAGGGACATGTTTCTCAATACTTGCATCCTTAGTGCCTGCCTCCAGTTTATCCATTGGTTTGTTACAGCAGACCAATGCCGATGCTCCAGTATTAACAACCTCAATAACATTTCCACAAATACTACATACATAAAGTTCCCTAAGGTTTGTCATTAAATATGCCCCCATTCTTTTAAGCTAAACCTAGATAATAGTATTCTCCAAAAGCTTGATATTTCCTCCTTATAATTATTTCTTTTTTATAAGTATTTTATTTATTCCTTGCAAAAATGCATAATCTAATCGACTAATGTTTTGATCGTGGTTTCATCATCAGCGTTTTATTCAGTTTTAAGGTCTACGTTCTCTTTTTTGACTTCATGATTACAACATCCATGGTGCTCATGATGATGATCCTTGTGGTGCAGATAATGTGTTTTAGCAACCTGTCGAGCTTTACTCATAAATTCTCTCCACGCATTCGCCATTTCGTGATGAGCATTTACAATTTCTTCATCACCGTTCACTTCAATTTTGAAATCATTATCCGTTTTTGTAAACTTGATACCAAATTCTTTGTTACTCATGTTAAATCCTCCAATTTTATTAATTGTCAATCTAGAGTCAAAAGGTCTAATATCAATTCACATTAATCTGATTTCCTTTTCAGTACCTATGACTTGCGTTTTCGATGGGAATGTGTATGCCATTTTAGCGGTTTCTCTGCTCTCTTGCGCAAGTTATTGATTAATAGGCACGCAAACACTCCCATGAGGTACAGTAACTTGGTGGCCAAATTCTCTTGTCCATTACTCAAAACTATGGCATATCCGATCCCTGTGGTTGCCAATAAAACAGTCCACATTAGACGGTTTGCCAAAGTCTCCAGAAACCTCAATTGCCTAAGGATCGGCCCCATCTCAACTTTGACTTGTACGTCCCCTGCACGAAAATCTTTTAAAGTTTTCTCCAGCAAGGGTGGAATTTCTACCCCTGCCAGAGCTACTGTTTTTGCCTTCCTCCAAACCAGTTGCAAAGGTGAGAAGTCCTGCCCGAGAACCTGCATAGCATAGGGCTTAATCACTGACAGGATATTCATGTTTGGGTCTAGCCCTGCCGCAATCCCTGATAGTGTACCTACAGCCCTACCTAAAAAGGTATAATGTGCCGGTATTTGAAACGGTTCGGAGTAAATGAACTCACGCAATTCTCCCAAGAACTTGTCTACTTGTAAATTACCCAATTCCTCAAAGCGAATATCCTTAAGTACTACTAGGAAAATGGTAATTGCCTTCTGCAAACTTAAGAGGTTTGCTACAGGCTTGATGAACCCCATTTCTTGCAGTGCCTGAGATAGCTCTTCTGCATTACTGTTGATTACTCCACTGATCAGTTTACGAACTGACCGCTTATTAGCGTCGGTAATCCGTCCTACCATCCCAAAATCGATGAATATGATTCCGCCATCCGATCGCACAAATAAGTTCCCTGGGTGCGGGTCAGCATGATAAAATCCGTGTATCAAAGCTTGCTTAAGATAGGCGTCGACTAAAGTACCCGCTACTGTTTCTGGTTCAAGTCCAGCTGCCAGCAACCCTGCGCGGTCGGTTACCTTATACCCACCGACAAACTCCATTGTCAAAACCCGCTGTCTCGAGTATTCTGGGTAAACTGCCGGCGCAGAAATCATCGGGTCCTGTTGAAAATTAAACCGAAAGCGCTCCAGATTAGCTAATTCTTGCTGGTAGTTCAGCTCTTCACGAAGTGTAGCGCCAAATTCAGCATAGATGTCGTCAAAATCCGCATACTTCTCCCATTTGGTAAAAACCTTTAACATCCAGATCACGCCTCGGAAGGCTGCCAGGTCGATTTCAATTATTTCCTCAATACCCGGACGCAAGACTTTCACAGCCACTACTTCCCCAGATAGCAAGACAGCCCGATGTACCTGCCCTAAGGATGCCGCAGCGATATGGGCTTCCTCAAACTCGGCGAAAATAGTTTCCACTGTATCACCAAGTTCATTGACAATCACGCGTTTGATTTGGTCTGTTTCCACGGGTGGTACTTCATCTTGCAGCAGAGCCAGTTCCGAAGTAAATTCACTTGGCAGCATATCAACACGGGTACTAAAAAACTGCCCTAATTTGATCAATAGTCCCTCTAAGTCTAGCGCAGTTTCACGGAAACGAATCGCCTGGTTACGATAAAGTTGGGATAGTCGATCCTCAATACGGGGGCCATAAAGTTTGGACACTAGTTTATACCAAGCAATCTCCATGAGAAAGCCAGCAAACAACCGTACGATTTTCACTGTCCGACGCATTTTCGAACGAGATGCCATATGCGTTACTTCAACTCCTATTCAGCATATCATGAAACTGACAGTCCTTGTTTATCTCCACTTTTTACGTTGCTTTGTTTTGTTTTCTTAGTATCTCTTAATCTTGGATTCTTCAATCCACGGTCTGAAAGAAAATTGTAGAGTAAATATTGTTAGTCACTAGCCAATAAGTATATACTAGATTCAATTGCTGATGAAGCGGTACACCTTTGTAAGTTACAATCAAATTAAAGGGAGACTGATTACTACATGAATTTCGAACAAATATATTACGCCAATAGCCAACACAAGGAGCGTTTCTTAGCTCTTTTATTACAAAAAAAATCAAACGAGTCTGGCTATTATGCCGCCTATTACATACTAACTTCAACCAAGGAAATTTGGTCAGCAACAAAACAACATACTACTTTAGAAGAAATCAATTTTAACAAAATCTTAGAACAGGGTTTTGCAAGTAATTATAGAGCGCTTATTTTACTTGCTCAACATTTATTCATGGCAAGTACAAGCTTTGATTTGGATCGTGCTCTAGAAAGCTGGGAACAACTCAGTTACAGCGTAGCTTTGCAAGCTATTAAACTGCGCTGGACACTTTCGCGTGAGAGTAAAGAGGACTTTTTAGAGTAAAGGCTGAAGGATAGCACCCAAATCCCATGGCTACAGTAGCTTTTAAAACGTAAGTATGGAGCCAATGGCTATAAGAGCGGAGAAAGCAAACGTGCACTTGATTCTTTAATCCGGTTTGACAACGGACGCAATTTGTACTCTTCCAACACAAGTTCTTTACTATCGGCGAGATCTTGATGAAAGTCTTGTTCCAACCGACGAGCAAAGGCAGATTCATAAATAAAAGCACTAATTTCAAAATTTAAGCTGAAACTTCGGATATCGAAATTAGTGGACCCTACCACTCCGATTTCACGATCGAGAATTAGGACTTTGGCATGGAGAATTCCCTTAAAATACCGATAGATCCTGACGCCTGATTCCAATAATTCTTCAATATAGGAATGCGACGCCCAATAGGTTATCTTATGATCCGGGACTCCTTGAAGGATAATCCTGACGTCTAAACCACTGAGTGCAGCGGTTTTCAAGGCCATGACTGACCCTTCATCCGGAATAAAATAAGGTGTTTCAATATAAATTGTTTTTTCGGCACTCGTCAAGGCCACAAAAAAGATTTGTAACATGGATCCCCAATTCGAATCGGGGCCAGTGGCAGCAATTTGGGTGAGTTGACTTCCTAACTGCTGTGGTTGCGGATAGTAGAGCTGATCATTAATATCCTCATGAGTCACGCCATTCCAATCATTCAAAAAAACTGTTTGCAGGAAATTTACTGAATCTCCCTCTAACTTTAGAAAGGTATCCCGCCAAAAACCTATTTTCTTATTGCGTGACAAATATTCATCTCCGACATTTAAGCCACCTAGAAAGCCTACCCGACCATCGACCACAACAATCTTACGATGATTGCGCAGGTTAAGCCGCCTTGATAAGAAAGGAAAGCGGACAGGATAGAAACCTGCCGTCTCAACCCCTGCTTTTCTCAACTCTCCGAATCGTTTCTCCAGGGACCGGTTTCCTAACCCATCTACGAGGACACGTACCTTGACCCCTTCTGACGCTTTACGCATTAAAAGGTTAAGTATATCCCGACCAATTGCATCATTATGAAAAATATAATATTCCAAATGAATGTGGTCCTTAGCATTTTCTATTGCCGAAAATAGTGCTCTAAACGTCTTTTTACCATTGGTGAGCACTTCGGAACGATTATTAAGGGTCAGGGGCGCATCGGCATCATTAAACAAGAGGCGGGCCAGCTTCTTGTTCATTGGACTGTCTGCTGCTTGGCCAACATCTTCTGCGCTTGGTCTGACCTGTCTGTCCATCAGAATTTCCTCGGTTTGCTCCTGTCTCACTTGCTTGTGACGCGACAGTCTGCGCTTTCGCACAACGCGTCCCAATAAGACATAAAGTAGCGCACCCAAAACTGGCACAGCTCCTAAAATTAATAGCCAGATTATAGTTTTCGTTGGGTCCCTGTTTTCTAAAAAAATAACAGATCCTAAAAATACAAGCTGAGTAAGAATAATTATGAAGATAGTTATAAAAAAAATAGAAATGAGCTTAGCCCCCTCTAAAAGACATCCTTTACAACTCTCTGCAGGTCGCTAGCCGAACGGCACCGATAAACTTTCGAGCAATACTTTTCATACTCATTCATCATATTATCAGGCTCATTCCAGTCCATAGAGTCTAATGGATTTAGCCAAAACAAATTGCGTACTCTACTAGAAATCTGTGCTATGTATTCCGATTGAGCGGGTCGATAGTTGTTTTTTCCATCACCCAAGATGACCATGGTCGCACGTGAAGACACTTTTTTAAGTAAGCTTTCAGCTAGTTCCCGAAAAACCGCTCCATAGTCTGTAAACCCAGAACTTGCCTTATGTCCCCAACTTTTGATTTCTTGTTTTACTCCGCTTAGATCGTCATCCCAAACAAAATCCGAAACATCCCAGACAGAGTCTATAAAGAAGAATACTCGTATCTTTCGGAAGCGAGCTCTAAGACACGTCACCATATATATTAAAAACTCGACAAAAGCGGCCATAGAATTCGATACATCGCATAAGACTACCAGTTCCGGCGCTCGCGGAATCCTCTGACGGTAACTTAAATTGAAAAGGATTCCATCCCATTGAACGCTTTGCTGAATAATCCGTGAAATATCTATTGATCCTCGGTGACTAGTTTTCCAACGTGATCCTGGCCGGAGCGCTAATTTTCGCGCCCATTTCCGAATGCTTGATTTTACTAGGGTTTTTTCTTCGTCAGTTAAAGTACTTAACGTTTTGAATAGCCAATGCTGCCGAGCCAGGGGTTCCCAGCTGTTTTCATAGCTAACTTGCGCAGTCAATACCTGCTGGCGAATTTCTCGCATTAGAGATGCCCGACTAGCCTGATGTTCGAACCAAGTTTCTTCTGAAAGCTCATTACGTTGAAAGGCTAAATCATTGGAATTAATCCAAGTATAGTAGTCCATTTCTGCCAAAATTGTTTGAACCATTTCTTCAAATTCTAATCCTCTATTGGTTAATTCCTCAAGCCGAGCAAAAGGAATTAAGCTAGTTACTTGCGAAGAGTCCAAAATAGTCCCTTTTGCAGTAAGGCTTACTCCTCCACTTCCGCGACCTACTCCTTGTCCACCTATCCCATAACTGTCTTGAGTCTCTTCTAAGACAACACTTTTTGTCCCGTCCTCCGCATAATTCTGAACACTCGACTTTGGATTTTCTAATAAGATTCTCCAAATCGTCTCAAATATCGCTAAATCTTGGGGACGATGTATGAATAAGGATTTCAAAATCTGCCTTTCCGATAAATTCGGAAAACGAACCAAACAAACTTGGGCATCAAGTATCTCTTGGGAGGTAATAGATACCGCGACCCGTCTTAGGGCATGAACTAACCTGATAAAATTCCATCCATCCATAGACTCCATCCCCTTACTCGAAGTTCGAGGCACGAGGTTCGTGGTTCGAGTTTAGTAATCTTTTTCTGTCAATTCAATCGCACTGTTTACCTAAGCGCTGGGATGCCTCCGCCTCCCACTTTTTAAGACGCTCCTCTAATTTGGCAATATCCTTTGGATATTTCAATAATACGCTAAGTGTACCCAAAAGCTCGCCATAGTTTAATTCCTGTTTTCGAAGAGCCTTCAGGGCACGTGCAAAGTCGATTGTTTCCGAGACACTCGGGAGTTTTTGCAAGGGTAACTTCCTTACCCTAGCAACGAACTCACAAACATCCTTGGTTAATCGGTCGGAAAGCTCGGGAGCCTGTGAGCTAAGAATTGAAATTTCCCTCTCTAAAGTAGGATATGTTAAATAGATGTGTATGCATCGCCGTCTTAAAGCATCGCTGAAGTCTCGGGTATTATTGCTAGTTAAGATCACAATCGGCGAAGTTTTTGATGCGATGGTTCCCAGTTCTGGAATAGTGACCTGTTGTTCCGCAAGTAACTCTAAGAGAAAACTCTCGAATTCCTCATCACTTTTATCCAATTCATCAATTAGTAAAAGTACCGGTTCAGGAGATAAGATGGACTCAAGGAGAGGACGGGTAAGTAAAAACTCTTCAGAGAACAAATCAACTTTAATCTCATCCCATTCTTGAGTTTTGGCGAGTTGTAAACGTAAAAGTTGTTTAGCATAATTCCAATCATATAATGCCTTGTTGAGATCAAGGCCTTCATAACACTGTAACCTGATCAACTTTCTTTTTTCCGTACGCGCAAGTGCCAAGGCCAACTGGGTCTTTCCAACCCCGGCCGGTCCTTCTATAAGACAAGGTTTTTCCAACGCCAAAGAAAGAAACAACGTAGTCGCTGATTCTTCATCGATAAGATATCCCTCTTCTTTAAGCACCTGAGCTAAATCCAAAGGAGACGCCTGCATAAATAACCTCCTGAAAAATAGTCTAACTCCCTGCCAATTATTGACCCTATTATACTACGAATTGAGTCAGAAAAAACTCACAAGAGGCGTTATCCTCTCTTTAAGACCGTTTTTTTCTCGAATCAACTATTTTCCCTTGGAGCATTTCCTTTAGACTAATGCTAATTTCGAACATGCTTTCTAGCCTTTTAATACTAGGTACCTCTTTAACGTTTACGATGGATATAGCTATCCCGCTTTCACCGGCCCTGCCTGTTCTTCCCACCCGATGAAGATAAAGCCCCAGATCTTCGGGTAAATCAAGATTAAAAATATGACTGATCCCTTTGATATCTAGGCCTCTGGCAGCCAAGTCGGAAGCCACAAGCAAGCTTATCTTCCCACTTTTAAAGTCATCCATCGCTTTCCTACGGTCAATCTTACTCGCCCCTCCGTAGATACCTTCTGCTTCCAAGCCATGAAATTTTAGTGTTTCCACCATTTTTTCAATTTCTTCACTTTTGTTAATAAAGATTAACGCCCGCGGTGGGATAATCATCCGAACTAGCTTTCTTAAAACTTCAATTTTGTCTCTTTGTTCAGCTAAAAAATACATATGCGTAATGGTCGGAGCAATCATGACCTTATCCGTAACCCGAACAACTTCTGGATTTTTTAAAAGCTCCGCAGCCCTCTGCAAGGTCACTGCGGGTAAGGTGGCAGAAAATAACAAAAGCTGAGTTCTTCGTAACGTTGTCTTTATCACCGCTTTAACCGTCTGGGAATTATTTTCATCAAGTAAACGATCTGCCTCATCAAGGACCATTATCTTGATTGTTTGGGATGAGATTTTTTTCTTCTGGATGAGCTCTAAAATTCGTCCGCTAGAACCCACAATAATATGCTGTTTTTCCTTTAGTTTTTCAATTTGTCGTGTGATATTTACGTTCCCTATGATTGCAGCTGACGTGACTGCCAGACCAGAATTATTAGCTAAAAGTTCAATTTCTCGTTGAATCTGGATTGCCAGTTCATGCGTTGGCGTGAGAATCATAGCTTGCGTTTCTCTTTTAAACGTATCAAGCTTCTGAAAAATCGGAAGAAGATATGCCAAGGTTTTACCCGTCCCTGTCTCCGATTGCCCAACAACATCTTGAGTTTCCAATATATATGGGATCGTTTGTACTTGAATCGCTGTAGGCTCAACAATACCTTCCTTTTTCAAGGCTGCTACCAAAGCTTCATCGAGTCCGAGCTGGTCAAATGATGTTTGCATAGTATTCTCCATCCTATCTGGATATTATTTTCATGATTTCTCAAACTCAAATTTTAATTTTGCTTCACCTGAATCTTCCCAGACCAGGTAAGCTGCAAACAATTTACCCGATTTGGATTTAAACCCTTTAATCAGTGGAGTTTTTCCTTTCTTCAGAATGCTTTTGATTTGATTTGGGGTAAGTACCTTACCACATATTGGAGTTTTCCATAGTACAAAGTGGCATCCTTCTCGCCAACTAGCGCACCCAAACCCCTTCTGCCCTTCGATCACCTTTCCACCGCACTTAGGACATATACCCAACGCTTTAACTTGTTCCTCTGCGGCAGCATCACTAGCCTCTCTCGCCCCTTCGATCAGCTTCTTATGGTTGGGTTTTTTCCGTGTTATTTTCGCCCCTTCCTCTTTTCCAGTTCCCTGATTCTTTCCCGAAGGGGCAAGAGCTAGAGGGGTTTTACCGTACTTGTTTTCGAAGGAACGCAATTCTTCGATAATCCGACCGATAGCCTCTTCCACATCCTCCATATAGAGTTCTATTGTCAGTTCTCCATTTTCCACTTTAGACAAATTAAACTCCATTTGCCCTGTCATCTCCGCGCTGATTAAGAGCTGGGCCTGAGGAAGTCGATCCTTGATAAGTCGAATCAGTTCGATCCCTTTCTCTGTGGGTTTTAACACCTTTTGATCTTGGAGGATGTATCCCCTGTCAATGAGGTTTTCGATGATAGCAGGTCGGGTCGCCACGGTACCCAAACCCTTACCTTTCAATTGTTGGCGTAAAATCTCATCATCAATCTGCTTGCCTGCACCTTCCATGGCCTTTAGAAGGTCTCCTTGGGTAAAGCGTTTGGGTGGTTTGGTGGTCTTTTCTTCACTGAAAACACGTTTCGTTCGAACATCCTCTCCCTTACTCAAGGGCGGAAGGGTCGTGTTCTCATCATCTGCCTGCTCTCTGTCGTCCTTCTTCTTCGTTTTACGGACAGCCCCATCCTCAACTTCATCCGTGCCGTACACTTTTTTCCATCCTGAACTCTGTAGAACTTTGCCTTTCGTGCGAAAGGACTCACCCTCTACTTTAGTTATCACCTCAGTCTGATTAAATTGGGCAGGTGGAAACCAAACGGCAAGGAAACGGCGAACGATCAAATCATACAGTTTCTGTTCCTCAAAGTTAAGTCTCTCAATGGTGACTTTCTCAGTAGTCGGAATAATTGCATGATGGGCGGTGATTGTATTGATCACTCGTTTACCCTTAGGAACCCCTAAAAGACCTGCTTCATCCACCAAATTTATGTAAGGCTCTTGGCGAACAGCCTTTAGATGATCGTGTAACTTCGGAAGAAGGTCTTCCGATAAATAGGCACAGTCGGTACGAGGATAAGTTATCGCCTTTTTCTCATAGAGAGACTGGGCCAACTGAAGCACTTTTTCCGCACTAAACCCATGCTTTTTGGAGGCTGCAATTGTCAATGAGGTTAGATCAAAAAGTAGTGGTGCAGGTTCCTTCACATCTCTCTGCTCCATTTTAGATATTTTCCCAGGTTTACCCTGGGTTTTGGACACAATGTCCTCGGCTTCCTGGAGATTCGTGATGCGCTTTGCTTCTTCTTTTGGATCAAACCACTTACCAGAATATTCTCCCTGTGTTGTTCCGAACTCAGCTCGCACTTCGAAATAGAACTGGGCAACAAATCGTACAATTTCCCATTCTCGCTCAACGATCAAGGCTAAGGTCGGTGTCTGCACCCTCCCTATAGAAATAACATTAGGTTTTTTTCGAACAACATCAAAGCTCCCAAACAATGCCGTAAACCCTTCCGTCAAATTCATGCCAAAATCCCAGTCTGCAAACGCTCGTCCGTGCCCTGCATCCGCCAAGCCAGCTACTGATTCTATAGGTCGAAGGCGCTCCAAGCCTTCCCGAATCGCCGCAGTTGTCAACGAGGAAATCCATAATCTGGACAAGGGTTTACTGCACTTAGAGGCATCCCATACCTCCTGAAAAAGCAACTGTCCTTCACGATCCGCGTCTGTTCCACAAATAACCTCTTCAATATCCGTTGACTTTAACCACCGTTGGATCACTTGATATTGTTTCATTGCGCCAGATTTGACTACACGTCGAAATGCGTTCAAGTGGGGTAGAACTGGCAAACGCTTTAAGCTCCAACGTTTTCCTACCCGTTCAAGGTCCATATACGCTTCTGGGCGCTCCAGCTCTAAAAGGTGACCATAGCACCATGTGATCACGTACTGCTCATTTTCGAGATATCCGTCCCCTTTACCTCGAACTCCTAAGGCCGTGGCATATTCACGAGCTTGAGACGGTTTTTCAGCAACAATAAGTGTCTTTGCCATGCCTTGGCCTCCCTTTTTTTCAATTTCACAGTCGACTATCGCGAGTTTTCATTCAAAGAATTACAATAATTTAACTCGTACTTAACTACAATAATTTACTAGGAGTTTGCATATATTTGCAATACCCATAAAATTAATAAGGGGGTATTTTGTATGTTATCTAATGATGAATTCATTCGGCAATCCCTTGAACTAAATCTATTTTTCATTCGAATTCTTAAAGAACATTCATTTTTCTTGGAAGCAGCCTTTAGTCCCAAAGACCAATCCCTAGCCCTACAAGCCGATACCCTCAGGTGTGAGTTTACTACATTACTCGCAGAGACAATAATGCTTGCTGATGGGGTTATTAGTCCGGAAGTTCTCTCTTCAGGAGAATTAGTTACTAAATACACCGTTGATGCTGAGCGAGCTACAGAATTCTATTCTGGCATCCTGCTTGATACTGAGTTGACCCATATGGAACTCTCATTAGATAAGAATCTAACCCCAGTAATAAGCTCCCTTTTGGTTGATCAGATCTCTGCCCTTAACCAAAAGGCGATTACAGCTACGACTGTCTTGGCTGACTACAAATCCAAGCTTCTTAAAGACATATTTAGTTGTAAAGTTTTTACCTTTAATTATCCTTTGTTGATTGACCACATACTGAGAGAAGCGCGTTTCTATCTAAAGATACTTTATCAGTTACAGAACCGTCAAGTAGTCAACATTCTAGAGGATATCATCGATCAAGAGAAATTTTGGGATCGTATCATGGCAGAGCACGCTAAATTCATTCGAGGTTTGTTAGATCCCACTGAAGTGGCGCTCTTTGAAACAGCTAATCGATATGGAAAAGTGTTCGACGCGCTCACTAAGCAGGCCCTGACAATGACGGAACAGACAATTATTTTACCACAACTCAGTAGTAAAACCTATAAAGCAACAGTTAGTCTAAGAAATTTTAAATCAGCGGCTACAGAGGGATTAATTCAATGTAAAATTAGAGCTTTGGCAGTGCCTTTGTTAGCGGATCACGTACTTCGGGAAGCAAACCATTATCTGAGACTTCTTAACACGTTTAACAGGCGGTTATGTTAAACTCCCCATAAATTAGTATCTTATTTATTATACGCCAAATTTCCGTCATGTTATGTTTTTACTTTCTGACTAGTAAAAAACACCGTTCAAAAAACGGTGTTTTTTCATCGCAGATATCCGAAGGCATTACTTGATCATCTAACGTTCGCACCTGGGTGATTCTTAATCGTCTATACTCGGAATTTTGCAATGGCATTTCGAAGTTCCTCGGCTAGATTAGCCAAGCCCCTACTATTATTCGCAATTAGATCCATAGATGCCGATTGTTCCTCAACTGCAGCACTGACATTCATGGTTTGATTTGAAGTTTCTTTGCTAACACTGTCAATAGCCATTACTGACGAAACTATATATTGACTACCACTCGCCATTTGTTGAACAACTGCCGCAATCTGGTTTACCTGTGTTGAAACTTCATCGATCAAACCAGCGATATTCGCGAAAGCTTTGCCTGCAGTATTCACTACTGTAACACCCTCATTAACGCTACTAACGGCACTATTCATAGCTAAGCTGGCATCCTTTATATTTTCACGATTCTCCTTGACTTGTGTGATTATATTGACGGCTGAATCTTGAGACAGCTCAGCAAGTTTCCTTACTTCCTCTGCTACCACAGCAAAGCCACGACCATGTTCCCCTGCACGAGCCGCCTCAATTGCTGCATTTAATGCTAATAAATTTGTTTGAGATGAAATATTTGTAATAATATCAATAAACTCTGAAATTTTATCAAATCCTGCTGCTAATTTGTTCACTGCGTTCTGTACAAGCTCTGTAGAAGTTCCTACAATGCCCATCTGTTCCACCGCTTTGGTAATTGTTATGTGCCCCTCTCTAGCAATCTCAACAGTTGAATTCGCTGAATTTGCGACAGTACTACCTGTAGCTGCAACTTCTTCAATACTTGCGGATAGTTCTTCAATCGTTGCAGATGTATCAGTCAATGCTTTGACCTGCTTTTCCGATCCATTCGCTACTTCGGCGATAGAAGAGCTAATCTGATTCGAAACAAAAACGTTTTGCTCCATTGTAGCCACCATTTCTTCCGAAGATGCCGCAAGTTGCTCAGCAGAGTTTCGTATTTGGATTACCAGCGTACGAAGATTAAGCATCATAGTATTAAATGAGATGGCTAGTAACCCTACTTCATCCGTCGAATAAATTGTAAGTTCTTCTGCATTAAGGTCACCACCTGCTACTCGTTCAACGTTCTTTAATATCCTTTTCAGCGGACCAATAATCATTCTGGTAATCATGGTTCCAACAAGAATCGCCATTAATATTGCCATAATTGGTAGTATAATCAGTACTTTTTGGACTCTATTGATCATAATATTATTGCTATTTACATGCTCCTTGGCTTCGTCAATGTTAAAAACCCCAAGTTCACGTAATTGAACTTGAAATTCTTCTTGTTGTGAAAAGCCATTTTTAAAGTAATAATCCATCGCTTCGGTTCTTTGACCAGCTTCCTCATAGTCCAAAGTTTTTTGAATTACATCCTTTATGGTTTTAAATTGATCTTTTGCCTTTTTAATTCTTTCTAATTCATAAGTGGTTATTGCTTGCGTTTGGAAATTAGTAATAAATAAATCTATGTTTTTTTCGCGTGAAATTACTTGTCCAAAATGTTGTTTTTTGGTCGCATCATCAAGTGTATACGAGGTGATTGCCAAGACAGTGGATTTTAGTGCATTACTGTCAGAACGCGCTTGGTTGATATCACGGACAGTTATCAAATCATTTGAATAAAGACTGTCAAGGGAGATACCCGCTTGATGAAAATAGTAATAACCTACAAAACCAACTATGCCAAGTGAAATAGACATAAGACTAATCAAGAGCCCAATTTTAAAAGCCGTTTTCCTATTATGTAACCAATTCACAAATATTTCCCCTTTCATTACTCCGACATCGCTAAGAGTGTTGAAGTATTCGGTAAAACGGTAAAATCTTACAAAACCAAATTAGACCTTAATGCTAATATTATTTCACGTTAACCCTGAATGTGTTTTGTAGAGAATCTTGAAAGAGTAGTAGTTCTCATTCTCATATTCTCTAATTCTTCGACATCTAGTTAAATCCTCTACAAATCCATTATTTTCATAATCATATTTTCAAATGAGTAACAAGTGCAAAAAGGTAATTACCGAGCTTTGCCCGATAATTACCTTTATTCTAGTCCTGACGATATCAATTGGCCTCTTCAGTGCAACTCCAGGAAGAAAGATATATTTTTTGGTCCTTAGTTAATTTATCAATAGATAAACCAAGAGACTGAAGCTTTAACATAGCTACTTTCTCATCAATTTCGGTATTCACTTGATAGACTCCGGCTGAAAGTTTTTCGTAGTTCAAGGCAACATATTGAAGTGACAATGCCTGTAAAGCAAACGTCATGTCCATTACCTCCGCAGGATGACCATCACCAGCAGCTAAGTTGACTAACCGTCCCTCCGCCAGAAGGTACAATAGTTGACCTCCAGGAAGAATGTATTCAGTTATATTAGTCCGAGCAATTCTTTCAGAGACTGCAATTTCTTTCAGTTGGGCTACGTTGACCTCAACATCGAAGTGTCCAGCATTACACATAATAGCACCTGATTTCATTAAGACAAAGTGCTCCTTATTAATTATATCCGTGTTCCCTGTGACCGTAATGAAGAAATCTCCGAACTTAGCTGCCTCAGCCATGGGCATAACTTCAAACCCATCCATCAAAGCCTCGTTTGCCTTGATGGGGTTAACTTCGCATATGATGACGCGTGCTCCTAATCCCTTAGCGCGAAGAGCAACTCCTTTACCACACCATCCGTACCCAGCGATGACAGATGTTTTACCAGCTACTACCAAGTTGGTGGTTCGCATGATTCCGTCCCAAACAGATTGTCCAGTGCCGTATCTGTTATCAAACAAGTATTTGCATTGAGCATCATTGACTGCAATCATCGGAAACTTCAAAGCCCCCTCCTCTACCATGGAATGTAAGCGCAGAACACCAGTCGTGGTCTCTTCAGCGCCTCCCTTAACTTTTTGAAGAAGCTCAGGTCGTGTCGTATGCATCGTCGAGACAAGATCTCCACCGTCATCAATGATAAAATCCGGCTCAAAATCAAGAGCCAATTGGAGGTGACGTTTAAATTCTTCTTCAGTCGCATCATGCCAGGCATGCGCACCGATTCCTTTTTGAACTAAGGCTGCTACTACATCGTCCTGAGTCGACAGTGGGTTGCTAGCAACTACTGTCACTTCAGCCCCTCCGGCTCTAATTACATGGGCTAGGTAAGCTGTTTTCGCTTCTAAATGTAAACAAATAACTACTTTCTTACCTGCAAAGGGCAGTTGCTCCTCGAATTCCTTACGCACCATATTTAGCACTTGCATTCGCGGTACTACCCAATCGATTTTACGCTGTCCAAGCGGGGCTAATGTTATGTCTCGTATAGTTGATTTCATTTATACAACCTTCTTTCTTAATAACTATTTATATAGACAATTAATCTTGTCCATATCCTTGAAGATAAAAATTTCTCATTCCGTTAATATCATTTTGTGATAATTCGACAACTCCACCTATAAGTTGTGCAAGAAGTGTTAATTGCGCCGATTTTTCAACGACTTGGCAAACTCGAAAGGCTTCTTCTAAGTTCCGACCGGCACCCAACATACCGTGGTTCGCAAGTAAAACTGCATTTCTCCCTTCCATTGCCTTGATCGTGTTGATACCAAGTTGCTCTGTTCCTGGTAAAGCGTATTCATTAACCCGCACATTTCCACCTACGATTTGCACCAAATCCTCAACCGCACCGGGAATTTCCTTACGTGCCACAGCTATCGCGGTCGCATAAGGACTATGGGTATGTACGATAGCCCCTACATCCTTGCGAGATCTATAAATTGATAAATGCAGAGGTACTTCAATAGAAGGTTTGCGAGTTCCACTGACAATGTATCCTCCCAAATCTAATATCACGATATCCTCAGGCACCAAAATATCGTAATTCATTCCAGAGGGAGTTATAGCAATATAGTCTTCTCCGGGGACCCTACAACTAATATTTCCCCAGGTTCCTACTGTTAGATTTGTCGATAGCAGTTCAATTCCCTTTTCGACCACCTTTTTACGTATTTCCAATAATTGGTCCATTATTTCCTCCTTCAACATCAATAGACTACGGAGCATTTACTCAGTCATACTTTAGGAAAGTTATCTTATCTACTGTATGAGACATTCGGAAAAATATACAGAGCTTGCGCAACTATTCCAGACAATGCGCTTAATATTCAATACCATCATAGTCATATTTTATAGAATTTGCAAACAGGTTCGCAAGAGTAGAATTCTTCCTAACCGAAGCTTTTATTGATAATTATCTGGTTAAAGTATAATAGAAAAAGGAAAACCTAGGCATATTTTGCCTAGGCTAGCTCTCATATTATATTTTATAAATTAAAAGGGAAGCTTCCCCCCTCTTATAATTAGACGCAACCAGTCGGCTTTGGAAGGCCAGCAATTTTGCAGGCACCTTTCCCTGGACCTGCAGGAAATAGTACGTAAATCTTCTTTTGATCGAACCCAGTGTCCTTACACATTTTACGAACCATTGGGGCAACACCGAACTGCTCATAATAGTCTCTGAGGTAATTGATCATCTTCCAGTGTTCTTCGGTCAGTTCTGATACTTCCTCAGTAGCAGCAAGGGCATGGGCCACATCTTCATTCCACGCCGAATGATCCTCAAGAAAACCATCTTCATCCAATTCTACAACTAAATCTCCTACTTTAAGTTGAGCCATTTTTATTTTCCTCCTTATTAGTGAGTTTATTAAAATTGATATTGCTTGAGTTATAGTACAAAAATCTTCTCAAACAATTACCAAAATCGTATCTAGTTTTGATTCTGTTCTCTCACCGATATAGCGATCTTATAGAGTAGCGTAATTATCAGTGCCCCAATAGCATAAATAGCAACTACAATTGAGACCTCATTACTCGTTGGGAAATATTCCGTTACTCTTCCGAAAGAGTTTGGAACAAATCCGGCAATAATAAGCACTATCCCTTTATCAATCCAATTAGCAAGGAAGATAGATAAGAGGGCTATCGGCAAAAGTATTTTATTCCTACGCGTTGGAAAAATTAGTAAAGCAATTCCAACAAAGGCAAGAATAGTGGCTGTCCACATAAAGGGAACTAGACTAGTATGTCCGTCAAGTCCTACGAACACATATTTGAAAGCGTCCATATCTTCTGGAACACTGCTATAGAAAGCTGTGAAAACCTCACAAATATAGAAAAAGACATTGGCAATCATAGCATAGCGAATGATCTTGACCAGAGATTGAATTGCACCAACGCCCGGATCCGGATCAAATTTACTGACCTTCCTTACCACTAAAGCCAGCAAAATTAGAAGTGAAGGACCTGCAGCAAATGCAGAAGCTAGAAAGCGGGCAGCCATTATAGCTGTCATCCAAAAAGGTCGACCAGGAAGACCAGCATATAAGAAAGCAGTTACTGTATGAATGCTAAACGCCCAAGGGATCGAAAGATAAATTATTGGTTTAACCCATTTTGGTGAAGGAATTCCTTTTCTCTCAGCTCCAATAGTAGTCCAACCTACGACAAGATTAATAGTGAGATATCCAACTAAAACACACATGTCATAGAACATGACTGAGTGCAACTGAGGATAGAGAAGAACATTCAGAATTCGCATTGGCTGTCCAACGTCGACAAAAATAAATAATATACACATGATCACAGCGGCGATCGCCAGGAATTCACCGAGGATGACCATTTTACCAAATTTCTTAAAGTCGTGAAGATAATAAGGAGTAACTAGCATTACTGCCGAGGCAGCTACCCCTACCAGAAACGTAAACTGAGCGATGTACAAACCCCACGAAACATCCCTACTCATGCCAGTTAAGCCTAGACCATAACTATACTGTTTGAGGTAAGAAAAGAATCCAACCGCGATAACTGCAAGTAAGAAGATAATCCATGCCCAATATTTCTTGCTACCTGTCAAGGCTTTTTCAAACATTCTTGCCACCCCCTACCAGGTAGTAAACACTCGGCTGGGTCCCGAACTCCGTTTTACGCCGAATTGTGAATTGAGTACTTATAATTTTTCGCACCTCAGAGTTTAGATCACCTAAATCTCCAAATATCAAGCCTCCATTAGACTTCTCCACACATGCTGGAATTAGACCATCAGCCAAACGTTCCACACAAAAATTACATTTTTCCACGACCCCTATTGTTCGTGTAGGAAAGTCTGGGTTTACCTCGTTGATAAAAGGCCTTGGATCACGGTAATTAAAGCTTCTTGCTCCAAATGGACATGCTCCCATACAAAATCTACATCCAATACAACGATGGAAATCCATAGCGACAATTCCATCTTCCCTCTTAAATGTAGCCCCTGTAGGACAAGCCTTGACGCAAGCGGGATTCTCACAATGATTACACATAACTAAAAATGGACTTTCTTTAACATGTTCTGTCAAGTATTCGTTTTCGCCGCCAGCAAAGGCATGCTCAAAATCTTCTTTCCATATCCACTTAATCTCATCCTTGGGATTACCAATATCAGGAATATTGTGAATCTTATCGCACGCTTCGATAACCCTTTTGAAGTCAGCTTCAGTTTTAAACTTACTCATATCAACTACCATAGCCCAATGTTTTGCTACCAGGCCTTTTTTACTCGAAACATATTCAGATGCGGCGTCTACCTTTTTCCCGCGGAACCCAGTAATAACAAACGAGCCCCCAAGTCCAAGAGCAGTAACAATACCAGCTCTCCTCAAAAATTGTCTTCTATTAATGCTCATTTCATTGCCCCCTTTGGCTCAAAATGGCAGTCCCAACAGTTAGGGTTTACAGCAGTATAAACATGGCATGAGGCGCAGAATTGGGGAGATGCATTTACTGCTGAGTTACTTGTACCTCCTGTTTTTGCTGCTTTCTCAGCTTCGGTTGTATGACATTTCAAACACGTATTTTGAAGACTAATTTCAAAGGACTTTCCTTGGCTATTGACATATACGGACTGACCATTGCGAACTACTTCTTCTCTCCATTGACTTAGTATTTGCATGTGATTTGCCCTCATAAACTCTGTAGGCTCGACACACTGCTTGTCAGCTAGCTGCTGGATCACTGGTGAATTCAAATTAATATCTGGACCAGCATTGGCTTTTCCCATATTATAGAAAAATGGTATGGTGAAAATTCCGATAAAGATAATGAGTGAGACAATTATTTTTCCGCCTTTATACATTACTCATTACCCCCTTTTCCAGGTAGATCTTCAAACCTTAAGTTGGTAGTTCTCTCTTTCTCGCCTTTCATTACCAAAGCATTACCAACTAACTCAGTCACACCAGTGACTCCTACTCCAGGATTCCAGTAGTCCATTAGAGCTGGAAAATGGGCCCTGTCAACAGCACAAATATTCGCAAGCATGTTAACACCATGCTTTTCTTGAACATACTTAACGGCATTAGCTCTCGGGAATCCACCACGCATTCGCTGTTCCATATTTTCAGAGGCATTAAGCCCTGAACCAGCCCCACAGCAGAAGGTTTTTTCTCGGATTGTATTCTCAGGCATCTCGTAAAAATTATTGCAAACAGCATTAATTACTTCTCGCGGCTCATCGAGGAGTCCCATACCTCTGGAAGGATTACACGAGTCATGAAAGGTTACCTTCAGGTGATCGTTGCGGCTGGGGTCAAGATTTAATTTCTTGTGTTTAATCAGATCAGCCGTAAATTCGGAGATATGAACCATCTTAGTCGATTTAGCATTTTCGAAGACCGTACCGGTAATTGGGGATCTTGGAACTTCTAGGAAGTCAGCTGGGCCGTGCCATGTGTCCATGTACTGATTCAGTACTCTCCACATGTGACCGCACTCTCCACCAAGTATCCATTTAACTCCTAATCGTTTTGCCTCTGCGTAAATCTTGTAATTAAGCCTCTTAGCCATATCGTTCGAGGTAAAGAAACCGAAATTTCCACCCTCAGAAGCATACGTGCTCCAAGTGTAGTCAAGGCCAAGTTCATGGAAAAGCATGAGATAACCCATACAGGTTTGAATTCCGGGTTCACCTAGAAGATCTCCTGAGGGAGTGATAAACAATATCTCTGCACCTTTTCTGTTGAAGGTTGGATTCACCCGAATACCAGTTATATCCTCAATATCATCCACCATGGATTCGATATTCCCTTTAATTGCATGGGGTTCCAAGCCAAGGTGATTTCCTTTCATGTAACAGGCTGAAACTGGTCCTGAAATCCAATCGATGTTTAGACCTACTAAATTAAGCAGTTCCCTACCTATAATCGTAACCTCTGCTTGGTCGATACCATAAGGACAGAAAACGGAGCAACGACGACATTCAGTACATTGGAAAAAGTATGACCACCATTCTTTTAGCACAGATTCGTTAAGCTCTCTCGCACCTGCTAAACGTCCTAAAAATTTCCCCGATGTCGTAAAGTATTTTTTGTAGACGGATCTAAGTAGTTCAGCTCTAAGAACAGGCATGTTTTTTGGATCCCCTGTAGCAATATAAAAATGACATTTGTCAGCACAAGCACCACAGCGAACACAAATATCCATGAATATCTTGAAAGAGCGATATTTACTTAATCTTTCAGCTATTCCGTCTAAAATAGTTGTTTCCCAACCCTCTGGGACTTTCCAATCTTCGTCTGCTGGTGACCATTGTCTTGGGTTAGGTAACCCTAACGTTAGAAGGTCTTTTTCCTTTGCTCCCCAACAAAAGGTACCCGGTTTGAATGTGACTGGTGTATCCATCCAGTCCGTTGCGGGAAGAGTATAATCTATGTTAGATAATTCTCCCGGCTTAGGAAGTTTAACTTTCGGTGCCATCCTTGATCACTCCTTTTCTACCGGTATACCAGCTTTTTTCATTTTTTCCCTATATTCATCTTCATATTGCACGTAGGTATGATACTTCACTTCTTGAGGCCATGGATTAACATGTCGAACCATACGATTGTTACTAATCATGTTACGAGTGGGACTTAAGAAGATGCCTCCCATATGCATTAACTTACTCAACGGGAAGTAGGCAAAAAGAACACTGACTAGAAATATGTGAATAAAGAACATAGCGCCAATTCCTGTGGGAACAACAGGTTGAAAAATTGTCAATCCTATAGCTAATTGCTTGACAGCGGCTAGATCAACTTTATAGAAATAACGCATTAATACCCCAGTAGTCGCTATACTCATTATCATAAAGAGCGGGAAGTAATCAGCGGGAAGAGATATATATCTCACTTGTGGAATAACAATTCTTCTGAGGAATAGAAATGTCACTGCTATTAAAAAGAATGCATCAGTCAAATAAATCTGAGGTAACCCAATCTGTAAGATACCATCAATACTTTCCAAAATTTGAACAGAATACGGTATGGGCTCCAAGAAAAACCTAAGATGTCTAATCACAACTATGAGGAACGACCAGTGAAAGAACAAACTACCTAACCATAACCATTTTGCTGAGCCGTAGGATAGTATTGGACCATTTGGTCCCTGAGTTAATTCAGTCTTCGTGTTTCGGAACAGAGAGCGGAACAAAAAGATTTCCATTGCCATTCTGATGATAACGCCGAGAGCACTTGTTGGATTCTCAATTTTATTTTGCTTAATCCAAGGGAGTGATTTTTGTTGACCAATGGTAGTAGGAATTCGAAAGGGAACTGGAGAACGCCCCCATTTAACTACCCGGTAAATGAATCCACCTATAAACATAGTAAAGGCTACATAAGGTATGATGATGCCAAAAGTGTAATGCAAACTTGTTGTATACGCTCCCATAGTGGCAACTAGAATGAGTACAATTACTGCGAGGAAAGAAAACAAGACTTTCACTCTACGACCTCCTTCCTTTTAAATAGTGGGTTCCAGATCTTTTTGTTCAGATTCTTCCATAGGAATTTCATACATTAGATTTGCTTTTTTCAGGAGTGTAAATGTCATCCTTTTTAGTTCATCGAACTTTAGTTGATTAAGTTGTTCTCCACATTTCATATATATATCAAAGGCAGAAAGTGCCAGATCATCTATTCTAGATTCAAAGCTCATAAGCTCATTATCAATCTGGTCCTGCCTGATTTCCGTCTTAAGCTCTTCTCTAACCACCTTTTTAAGTGTAAAAATAAACCCTAAGGCTTTAGATGGAGTAAAATTTTGCACCGCTCTCACTTTGATAATGTCCTCAAGAAAAGGTAGTGCCACAGCAAGCCCTTTTTCTTCAATGAGTGCTTCCAAGATACCCTCTAGCCCTTGACTAAACGTATGACCAACTGGATTTGCAAACCTATTTTTTTGCTTTTTTAAAAAGCCCGTGTTATCAGCGGGATAAGTTTCTATTATCACATTGAACCACCCTGATAAAATTGTAGATTTCTTTTCTTCTAGGAGGCCCTTCAGTTTCATATCCATCTTTGATCACTCCTTGTAAAATTCAATAAGCAAAACTTTTTGTTAAACCCTATTGAGACAATTCCAGAATACCCATACTAAGGTTTTTCGCGTAAGAAATTCAGTCGATGCTGAATGGCGAAAATCCCCCTCCATCCGACATCGACCTTTCAAAGAACTTCTTAGATTATTGGCTATCCGACTTGAGCATTTTAGTGCAATGAACACAATAAAGTGAAATCATCCACAGCTTTCTCTTCTCCGATTAGTAGCGCTCGATATCTGCATTAATAACAGAATATTGTTTGTTCTTATTATCACTATCAGTTTAAGGAATTTCATCTTGCTTGTAAAATTCATATTCTTTATAGTGACAATTAGATAATCACATAGTAGCAAGGACTTATGAGCTCAAGCTCTTGCTAAACCCAGTTTTATTGCTCACTTAAGAACGACTTGTGCAAATTTGAACTAACCTATCTTGAATTAAAAATATCATATTTGTAGATAATTAGTCAATGACTAACTTTGGCAATTACGCGTCAAAAGGTAAATAATATTTATAATTATGACTATTATTAGACTTGAGATAACTTGAAAGAGGATGGAAGGCCATCCTCTTTTACTAGCATTTTATAACTTAACCCAATGCACGCTCTAAAATTTCATTGAGTCGTTTTACCATCCCCCTGGGATCAATAATAAGTCCAGCAGCAATTTGTGCGTTCTCGAAAATTTGCTCTGCAGCAATCTTGGCAAAGGTGTCCTCATTTTTCCGCGCTTCGTCCAAACGTTTGATCATTTGATGTGAAGCGTTAATTTCCAAAACACTGGGTCCTACATTGTTCACGTCTTTATTCATGAGTTGCATCATCCGCTGCATACTATTTGTCCCATAGGGGCTAAGAACAACCGCAGGACTGTCTACCAAGCGCTTAGATTCTCGTACTTCTGTCACCTTACTGCCCAAGACCTCTTTGATCCAGTCCGTCAAAACCTTAACTTCCTCTTCGGACAAAGCAAGTTCACTTCTGTCCTTCTGTTCATTACTTATATCCAAATCAGATTGATCGGCAGAAATAAGTCTCTTGCCTTCGTATTCTCCGATCGCACCAAAGATATAATCGTCAATTGCTGCATACGTATAGATCACTTCATAGCCTTTGTCCCTGAATACTTCCAGATAAGGACCAGACTCAATCCCTTCTCGCGTTGGACCGTTAACATAATAGATGGCTGTTTGATCTTCTTTCATACGACCTACGTAATCTGCTAAAGAAATAACTTCTCCCGCCAGGGTATTAGACGATTCAAATTGTAAAATTTTGACGAGTTCTTTACGATGTGTGAAATCATTTGCTGCTCCCTCTTTAATAAAAAAGTTAAACTTTTCCCAGAACTCTTTATATTTGTCTGGTTCTGAAGTCGCCTGACCATCTAGGAATTTAAGAAAACGACTTGTAACTACTTTGTTAAGCTTGCTTACCAAAGCACTGTCCTGCATGGTTTCCCTGGAAATATTAAGTGGAAGCTCCTCGCTATCAATAACTCCTCTTAAAAAGCGCAACCACTCAGGTAATACAATTGGGGATTTTTCTTGGATTAATACTTTTTTGCAATAAAGGTTTACCCCTGGTTCTGTTCTTCCAAAACCAAATTGCTCGAGGTTCTCCTTAGGAACAAATAATAAGGTATTAATATTTATAGGTGCATCTGATGAGAAATGTAGTCGAAAAAGCGGTTCATCATGAGCATTTGCAATGAACTTATAAAATTCATTATACTCTTCATCCGTTATCTCATTCTTATTTTTGGTCCAAAGAGCGTCTACAGTGTTTACTTTCTGCCCATTGACAATAATAGGGTACGGTACAAAACTAGAATATTGTTTAATGACTCGTTTAATGGTCTCTTCCTTGGCAAAATCATAAGCATCCTCTTTCAAATGAAGAACCATCTTAGTACCCCTAGTTAAGTCTTCGCCTTCAGTAATCGTATAACTCCCTACGCCATCAGATTCCCAGACGAAGCATTCAGCCTCCATTTGATAGGAACGGGTGTATAAAGTCACTTTATCCGCGACCATAAAGGCAGAGTAAAACCCAACCCCAAATTGCCCGATCAGGTTAAGATCCTTTTGATCCCCTTTGGCGCTCAAATGTTTAATAAATTCTTTTGAGCCTGAATGAGCAATAGTCCCAATATTCTCAACCAATTCTTCTTTCGTCATTCCAACTCCGGTATCTGTAATGGTTAAAGTATGGGCATTATCATCCGTATCGATATGGACTTCTAAGGCCAGATCCTTGTCCTTAACCTCTGGACCTACAAGCTGAGTATAGCGAAGTTTCTCCATAGCATCTGCTGCATTAGAGATAAGCTCTCTTAAGAAAATCTCACGATCAGTATAGAGAGAATGAATGACAATGTCCAGCAATTGCCGAATCTCTGTTTGAAATTCCTTTGTTTCAACTATTGTACTCATTATTAACCTCCATATTTTATCATAATTTAAGGTTTGGACACCGCCTTAGTCCATCCCAATCCTTAGTTTAATCAAATTTTGCCAAAAGTGCAAAGTTTTCTAATCAAATAGGGAAATTGTCATTCCAAGTTTATCTTGCTCTAGCTCACTCTAGCTCTAGTGCACTGAGTCAAGTTATAAGCTAAAGAGTATTTCCTGAAGACATTCTTCAAACTTGCGATCATCTTCTGGAATTCTTTTTTTCGGACCTTTAGTTCTGCCACCACCTCGTCGAAACTTAGCTTTTGCCTCCCGCTCTTCCAGCAAAAATTCAATGTTAGTTGTGCTAAACTTTCGTCCATCCGGGTTCAAACAGCGAACCCCTTTTCCCAATAACATTGCGGCCAGACCCCAATCCTGTGTCACTGCTACATCCCCCGTCTGAGCCAGATTCATGACCCGAATATCAGCCTCTTGCGAAGCATTTCCTACCACCACATGATGGTCGGACTCAATATTGTGGTTGAAACTGGCTACCGTCCATACAGGTATCGCATACTTGAGGGCCACCCTAATGCAAATCTGCAAAACAGCCTTTGGACAAGCGTCAGCATCCACTATAATTTTCAAAATTCATCCCCCATTTCCCGTGGCGATCACTATCCCTAAAGCAAAGCAAGTCAAGGAAGTTTCATTGCTTCAAGAACCCTCCAAGCGCATTTGCGTTGACAAACGCAAACAGTGCCACAAGACCCGAAACCGCATCTAATAGACATTCGACCCTATCCATTTGGAAGTCGATTGGCCTAGAGAGCACGCTAAGTGCATTTGCGTCAATGAAAGTCGAGAACCGTCCCCGACTTACGTCCGATCCCCTATAGACCCAAGCCAGAGGAAGTTTCTTAGCTTAGTGAGCACGGAGAGAGGAATTGCGTCAATGAGTGCAGGTGATGAAGCGTTAAGAAATGCAACGGTCGCACATGCAGAAAGCCCAGAGGTTTTGCATTTTAGCGTAATCACCAAGCGAATAGCAATGGAACGTGTGCGAACGCGCTAAGACACTTCCTCCTGAACGTGCTAAGAAACTTCCTCCCCGTTCGATGTTTCCCGTAATCCACCATCCGTCTGCATCACCTTATTCTCTTTAAGCAGTTTGCCCAGTGCTCTTTTAAAGGCGGCTTTACTCATTTGTAAGCGACTTTTAATTTCAATGGGGCTGCTTTTATCATTTAGTGCCAGAAATCCTTCGTAGTTCTTTATTCCCTGCAGGATTTTTAAGGCGTCATTATCTATTTGGATATAGGAGAGTTCTCTTGACGATAAATCAAGCTTGCCATCTTCTCTGACTCTGATAACCCGTGCCTCAAGTTGATCACCCTCTCGCAACTCATTAAAATACTCATTGACAGGAATGAGTCCCATATACTTATTATCAACAGCTATAAAAGCTCCTATATCGAGGTTCACTGAATAAACCGTTCCTACTACTTTGTCATTCTTCTGATAGGGAGATTCTGCCGATAGATACTCGTAAATTTCTGTCGTAGCGCTCAATCTCTGACTTTTATCTAAATAGACCTTTACCAAATAGCCTTTACCCACTTGGATCGGAAATTTCTGCTCTTGAAATGGTAAGAATAAACCTCTCTCCAAACCTATATCCAAAAAGGCACCGATCTTAGTCTTTGCCGTGACCTTTAGATAGGCTAATTCTCCTAATTGAGCTAATGGCTTTTTCCTCGTGGCAATTAACCGCTCCTGGGAATCCCGATAGACGAATACCTCTAACTCGTCTCCCTCTTTAGAATCTTCCGGTAATTGTTTTATAGGCAGAAGAATATTATCGTGCCTAATACCCGTGCCGGCATCTAAATAAGCGCCAAAGGATGTAAAATTTGTGATCTTAAGGTTTTGGAATTTCCCGATCTCAATCAAATATTAGAACCCCTTTCTCAACTGTCAATAGTTGTAGGTTTGCCCGCGGATAATAAACCCATGCTTGCCTACTGTAATATTATTATATCCGGGAATGTGTCTATCGCAAACTATTAAGCGTTAATTATGACATAATCATAAACAAGACCGCCTTATTTGTAATCGCGATTGTCTAAACCATTTAGCTGCATAAAAAAAGGGACCAGCAAAGCTAATCCCTAATCTCCCAATTATAGAAATATCTTTAGGTTCTACGTGATACGAGCTACCTACTGTCCAAAGCAGCTTAGGCGACTGCATCGGCAACATCGGAGTTCAGTAAGGATCGAAACTCAAACGGAAATTTTTAGAATAATATTATGCTACTTTCGGAGCCAACGATCCAGGGCAAATTTGTTAGTTTCACGGTTTAAGTCGGCGATGTTTGTGGTCAAAGGAATCTCCTTCGGACAAGCACGAACACAGTTTTGGGAATTACCACAATCTGCAATCCCACCCTCATCAAGTAACGGTGCCAAGCGTTCGTGTTTGTTCATTGCACCGGTCGGATGGGCATTAAAGAGACGGACTTGGGAAATAGCAGCTGGACCAAGAAATTTAGAGCGTGAATTAATTTGTGGACATGCTTCCATACAACATCCGCAGGTCATGCATTTTGACAATTCGTAAGCCCACAGGCTCGTAGTTGCAGCCATGCGCGGCCCAGAGCCTAAATTATAAGTCCCATCAATCGGAATCCAAGCATGAACAGTTTTCAGGTTATCGAACATGATCTGCCTGTCTACCATGAGATCTCGTACCAACGGGAATTTCGTCAGCGGTTCAAGTACAATCGGCTGTGCCAGCTTGTCTATTAAGGCAGAACAAGCTTGTTTACCTTGTCCATTAATCTTCATAGTACAAGCTCCGCAAACTTCCTCTAGACAGTTACATTCCCAAACCACAGGGGTAGTCTTCTTCCCAGAAGAGGTTACCGGGTTCTTCTGAATCTCCATTAAACATGAAATTACATTCAATTTTTCTCGATAAGGAATATCAAACTCTTCCCAACGACTTGGCTTATCCGGGCCGTCTTGACGACGAATCTTTAAATGTATTGATTTTTGTTCAGACACCTTAAAATACACCTCCTACTTCTCAATCTCAATAGACACGCGGACGCGGTGGAATCAAAGATACGTCAACGTCTTCATAACTAAGTTCAGGGCCGTTTGGGGTCCAATTAGCAATAGTTGTTTTTAAGAAATTTACATCATCACGCTCCGGATAGTCAGGTTTATAATGTGCACCCCTGCTCTCGTTGCGGTTTAAGGCTCCCAAGGTAATAACTCTTGCCAGTTCCAACATATTCCAAAGTTGACGGATAAACGTTCCTTCCTGAGTTCCCCATTCAACGTTATCACTTCTGCCAATATTATGCCAGCGTTTCATAAGGTTCTGAAGTACAACATCAGTTTCCGCCAGTTTATCATTGTAGCGTATAACTGTCACATTCAAAGTCATAATATCGCCAAGTTCTTTGTGAATATAGTAGGGGTTTTCTGTCCCTTTCATAGCTAGGATCTTGGACCATTTTTCGTCTTGAAGTTTCTTCGCCTGCATAAAGGCTGACTCATTGCCACTTGGAGTCTGGACCTTGTTTTTCTTAATGTACTCCATCACTTTAGGTCCAGCTACCATCCCCCCATAGATTGCCGAAAGCAATGAGTTCGCTCCAAGTCGATTTGCCCCATGGTATTGGTATTCACATTCCCCTGCAGCGAAAAGCCCGGGGACATTCGTCATCTGATCGTAATCGACCCAGATTCCACCCATGGAATAGTGAACGGCTGGGAAAATCCGCATTGGAACTTTCTTCGGATCATCACCCACGAACTTTTCATATATTTCCAGAATCCCGCCAAGCTTACGTTGCAAGACCTCCGAATCAATATGCGATAAATCGAGGTAAACCATGTTCTCCCCGTTAAGTCCGAGACCTTGATCAAAGACAACTTCATAAATTGCACGAGTCGCAATATCCCGAGGTACCAGGTTTCCATAGTTTGGATACATTTCCTCAAGGAAATACCAAGGTTTCCCATCTTTATAGGTCCAAACTCGTCCACCTTCTCCGCGGGCTGATTCGGACATCAGCCTTAGCTTGTCATCGCCCGGAATAGCGGTAGGGTGAATCTGGATAAACTCCCCATTGGCATATTTTACGCCTTGTTGATAGAGCGTTGATGTAGCGCCTCCCGTACAAATCGTCGAATTTGTGCTTTTGCCAAAGACCGCACCCGGCCCGCCAGTTGCAATAATCACGGCATCCCCAGCAAACGACTTAATACTCATACTCCGAAGGTCTTGTGCCACAATCCCTCTGCACGTTCCTTGATCGAGCACAGCCGAGAGGAATTCCCACTGTTCGTATTTCTGAACCATACCTTCAACTTCATAACGCCGAACCTGCTCATCAAGAGCATAGAGAAGTTGTTGACCGGTTGTGGCCCCTGCAAATGCTGTTCTGTTAAACTTGGTCCCACCAAAACGACGAAAATCAAGTAAACCTTCCGACGTTCGGCTAAACATTACGCCCATCCTATCCATTAAGTGAATAATTCCAGGTGCCTCATCACACATGGCTTTCACAGGCGGTTGATTAGCCAGAAAATCTCCACCGTACACAGAATCATCAAAATGAAGCCAGGTTGAATCCCCTTCTCCTTTAGTATTAACTGCTCCGTTAATACCCCCCTGAGCGCATACCGAGTGTGAACGTTTAACTGGTACTAAAGAAAATAAGTCGACGTGCGTACCGGCTTCGGCCATCTTAATCGTTGCCATCAGCCCTGCAAGACCGCCTCCCACTACGATGACTTTACTCATCCCCATGACCCTCCTAAAATCTTTGTTCTTATTTATAAGGAACTGTTTAGTATTTACTTTTCAGCCTATCGTGAGACTCCCACTTCTACAAGTGGGAGTGGTCCCCCGT
>LOEW01000312.1 GCA_001516045.1 Desulfosporosinus sp. BRH_c37 | reverse complement strand
ATGTTCATTTGCTCTGTTAGCCATTCCCTATATTCCAAATCTTTAGTCTTCCCATTATTTATCATTTCTTCTGTTACTCTCGTTTTTACATTTTCAGCTAACTCTAACCATTTCTTAGTAGCTGGTATTTTTTCCAGAACCTCATCTGGATAGTGGATCGCCGAGCAACCCCCACAGTTAGAGTGTCCACAAATAATTATACTTTTAACTTTTAAAATATTGACGGCATACTCGATAGCTGCGGTCGTTGCTGAAGTAGTCGCTACATATTCATGTGATTCCTTATATTTTGGAATGATGTTGGCAATATTTCTAACAACAAACAGTTCCCCTGGTAATGATTTAGTGATCAATTGTGGAACTACTCGTGAATCAGAACATGTGATGAACAAAGTATGAGGTTCTTGATGCCTTTTCAATCGACAAAAAAGATTTTTATGCTCCTCGTAGTCTTGTGTTCGAAACTTAATTAGTCCTGCCTTTAAATAGTCCATAAGCAATCCTCCATTTTTTCCAATCTTAAATTCATTATTCTTCAACAAACCTTATTAAATTTGATTTTCAGAATAGTATAATTTTTCACTTGAATTTTTATTCAAAAGTTCAGTTCAAGATTATAAAGTCCTCTAAGATGAGAGTAGCATTATGGCTATTAAAAGTCAATATTGCCATTATCAGTTCTTCATATGTTCAATTTATAGAGCTTTAGGCTTTCTAGGTCATAAATGAAACTTCGGCACTAAAATTGTCTTAAAAATGGGAAGACTACAGCCTTCCAACAAAAAACTCATTATGAAAATTTTTCATTACGAAAAAAGCGCTTAATTATAAAATAAATATTTATTATAGCTTTTACATTATTATGGAGAATCATGTCTTTAATACCCTTATTTTTCATTACGTTATGAAGAAAACTTGGCTGGCGCCCACACGAAGACACTGTCTTCGCACGAATTAGCCTTCTTGCAGACACTGTCTTCGCACAAATTAGCCTTCTTGCAGACACTGTCTTCGCACAAATTAGCCTTCTTGTTAGCACTGACCATGAATGTCCCTGTGGTATAATTATTCAATCACAAAATTAGAACCTTTTGTGAACTCGTTCAACTAAAGTTGAACATCGAGACTTCGGTGACGAAGTCTCACGATTGGATGAATAGAGGTACGAATAAATATGCGCAAATTTTATAATACAGTGGTTATAGCTAATTTTCCAGCCTTAACCCACGATAATTTCAGGATTTATTGGATAGGACAATGCGTTTCTTTGATCGGAACATGGGCTCAGAGTATAGGACAAACATGGCTTGTACTTTCTTTAACTGGATCACCACTACTCTTAGGCATACTAGGAGCAATTCAATTTTTACCGATCACCATTTTTTCATTGTTCGCTGGTGTTATTATTGATAGATACCCCAAAAATAAAATAATTTTGATTACTCAATTTACTTCTATGATATTAGCATTTTCATTATCTGCACTTGTCTTCACTCACACGGTTAGATATGAATATATTCTTATATTAGCCTTAATTTTAGGTTTCTCAAATACCATTGATATCCCTACTAGACAAGCTTTTATGATAGAATTGGCCAGCAAAAAGGATTTAATGAACGCGATTGCCTTAAATTCGGCAACATTTAATTTAGCCCGAATATTAGGGCCTGCTATAGGTGCCTTAATAATGGCGTCTTTTGGTGCTGGATGGTGCTTCTTATTGAATGGATTCAGCTTTATGGCAGTAATAGCCAGCTTGCTAAGGATTGAAGTAACTCCTTATGTAAGAAGGAAAGTTTCAGATAACAATATGCTCAAAGAAATAGTGGACGGATTGAAATATATTGCAAGGGAACCGATACTTCTACAAACAATTATAATGGTTTTAATTGTTGGAATCTTTGTTTTCAATTTTAACATCTTAATTCCAGTTTTCACTAAAAATGTACTTCTTCAAGGGGAAAAAGTATACGGCTTATTAATGTCAGCCTTAGGAGCAGGATCATTAGTTGGAGCATTAATAGTTTCTGTAAGAAGCAAATCAGGTCCTAAAATAAAAATTCTATTAAGAAGTTCAATAATGGTCTCTCTAACGTTAATATTAATTAGCTTTACGAGAACGTATTATTTTACTGCAATTCTGTTAGTTATTACCGGGATATTTAATATATGGTTTAGTACAACTGCAAATTCAACATTACAGATTACTTCCGAAGATGAATACAGGGGGAGAGTTATGAGCGTATATTCCTTAGTTTTTGCAGGAGCCTCGCCAATTGGAAACATGTTTGCGGGTTTAACAACAAATATGTTTGGAGCTAACACATCTTTTTTACTATGTGGGGTGTTAACTGTTATAATGATAGCATTGTTAAAGTTATTAATTAAAATCAAACTAAATAATAAGAAACTTCATCCTTCTCAGATCTGAAAGTCATCTGGTATTAATTACCTCTTCACAGGGCATAAAACTCATAAATAGAACGATCTAGTTTCTGGCTTTTACGAATAACTTCTGGATCCGTGAGAAGTCTATTCTTCGCTGATTCATATAACTGTTGGCGGTTTTCTTCAATTTCAATTAGTTTTCTTTTCAATTTTATTTTCATCTTTTTACCTCATTCAACGTCATTTACAAAGGTGACCTAGTTATAATACGTATAAGCATTTAGGAATTAGTGGGTCAAAATAATTTAATTACAAAAACCGGTCGTTTCCGCTTTTGGTACACGAACCGGTTTCTTTTATATGCTAAGATAGGGTTTCAGATGGACGCCTAATTAATTTTTTGAGTCCCTTCCATTATCCCTTTATTATGGAAAACTTCATCTACCTCTAAAATTAGTTTCCCTCCTTTTGCATTCTTTCGCCCATTATGACCGTATTTTGGTTTTGAGTCATCATTGAAGACACTCACGACCCCTGCCGGCTCCCAAGGCTGTCGGTTTAATTGAGAAGCATGTTCTTTGTCATTTTCATTAGTCATTGGCTTTGCCTCCTCTGTGTCTAGTCATATTCTCGGCTCTATCTAACTTGAACTATTGTATTTAACTTCTTTAGATTCCCCCGTAAAATAATTTCTACTCAATTTTAAGTTTAAAATACATGAACCAATTACTTGGCTACAGGGACACTCGGCCATCCTTGGCCAGCGGTTTTTTTTGTTTTAGGTATCCTATTGTTCCCTTTATGACATAATATAAAAAGCATTTCTATAATTTCGATAGAGGGCAGAGGCTGATGCAATGAGTATAGAACAACTTTATAACACTACAAACAGGTCAATTCCCACTCTTCAATTTCCTGAACTGCTATTTGTTGAGGATAAGTTACATGTCGTACTTAGTAAAGCCGATGGTCTTATTCAACAAACCTGTGTAAGTTTGTTGCAATCCGGTGGTAAAAGAATTCGGCCGCTCCTTACTCTTTATAGTGGTATGTGTTTTGCTCCCTTAAATCCACCGATGATCCAAGCAGCCGTGGCGTCCGAACTTATTCACATGGCTTCCCTTATTCATGACGATGTTATCGATGAATCATCTACCCGGCGGGGAAAACCGACCGTAAACGCCCTTTATGGGGATCACGCAGCCATTCTAACAGGGGATTATCTCTTCGCTGAAGCCTTCAATATTCTTTCCACACAACAATTACTTTCCAGTATGACCTACCTAGTAGAAGCAATCCAAGCGATGTGTGAGGGAGAAGTCAATCAAGCGAATGAGCAATTCTCAAGTTCTATCAGTATGCAGCATTATTTTCACCGGATTACCAAAAAAACGGGAATGCTGCTGGCAGCCTGCTGTCAATCAGGGGCTATCCTTTCAGGCGTCGTTTCAGAAGAATTGATCCAGATGCGAGAATACGGAATAAACATAGGCTACGCCTATCAGATCACCGATGACATCTTGGATATCAGCGGTGATGCAGAATCTCTTGGCAAACCAGTTGGTACAGATCTCATAAATGGTAACTTAACACTTCCGTTCCTTTATCTTATGGACAACCCCATCTATGGAACCTGGCTTATAGAAATCATGAAAACTCGCAAAATTACACGTCAAGGCATTCAAAGCATCAAAGAGGCTCTTGTTTCCTCAGGCTGCATCGATCAAGCATATGCTACAGCCACTAAATGTATCAGTAAGGCAAAAGCTAGCTTGGATAAAATCCCTAGAAGTCCTTATCGAACGACCCTTGTTAATTTAGCAGATTCTATCTTACTACGTACAACTTAAAGAACCTTCATCTTTCGCAACTGACGACACAACCAATAGAGGAACCTTACTCCCAAACCACTAACATTCAATAGTTTCTTAGTGATGGGCCTAATATCTCTATCCATACTCTTTTCATCGGACAGATACATGGCTAGTAGCCCTTGGACAACCGCTCGATGAAACTTAGGATACTCCAACTTAGACGTTTGTTCTATAGAATTTTTCACAAACAGTTGTAGGCGTTCACTAATTATCTTGGGGTCTTCGTAATATGCCACAAAATTCAACTGCTTCGTCTCTCTATCTTCACGTAAATCGATAAAATAATCCAGTAAAATATGGATGCCGCATATCCATGGAAAGTAGGTCTTCCTAATGATCTGTCCTTGGCTCTTCGTCAATTGGGGATCGAAGGCAACAGCAAAAAGACAGAAGATTCCCAAGGTTGACCCTGTAGCAGCGGCAAATTCCCACGCAGTTATTTCCAGATAATCCGTTAAAAATGGTTTGATCCAGTTTAACATTTTCGCTTCCCGTTCTTCTAGCGCCAAGTGCTTATAGGTTTGTAAGTGGGAATAGAGTTTAGCTAGCTTAATGGCTTCGTCTTGAACTATGTTGTACGATTGAAGGTTTTCAAGACTCTTTTGGCAGGTTGTTACTAACCGATCCAAATATCCCCCATCCTCACGATAAGGATAATACAAATAGTAATCTGATTTGGCTGCGTTGGGGTTCAAGGCTTCTTGCATAGCCAAATGCAACTGTGAAAACGCCAGTTCATCTTGAACCTCAAGACTATCAACCAAGTTATCAAGGTAATCGGACATGGTTTGATAAGCAACAATAAATCGAACTGCTTCAACCCGATTTACACCAGGATATAGTGCATAAATACTTCCTCCTTGGCAGTGAAAAGTTTTTGATCGAATGCTCTCTAAAGCTTGCTGACGCAGACGGAAATCAGGAGACCGCTCAGCTATTCGCCACCATTCGTTTAGTTCTCGTTTTACAATTGGAAAAACAAGAGTAATAAACTGATATATTAACCTGACGCGATTCATTGGGTTCACAACCGTAGGATTCATTAACTGTTCTCCTTCACTTTGGCAAAAGTGTTCTCTCCAATTTTGCCGCCACTTCTATAAGCAGGCCGAACGAGCTCACTCTCTGAAAATAGTGTTGCCAAATAACACTCCTATTCAACCCTTATGATACCTACTTCTGCTTAATTCTAATGATGCATATTTTTTTGAACATACATATTCCTACCTTTTTTGAGCATTCTATATATGTGTTAAATATCATCGAGAGGAGAATTGTCATGAACACATCCAAACCTGAACTAACTGCTAGAAATTTGGCCATTTTAAATGACCAACTTGGGGCGGAAGCTTTGCTAGTCCATAAGTTCGCTCAAGCCGCACAATCGGTCCAAGATCAAACCATTAGTTCCCAACTTTCTGGTATTTCTAATCAACATCGCAAACATTATGATACCTTACTTAATTATTTAAATTCACATCAATAAACTTAAAGAAAGGACGGGATGAGGTTGAATACGCAAAACACATTGTCCGAACAAGAAGTTTTGACAGACTTGCTGACCAGTGAAAAACATCTCACTTCAACTGTGAATACGTTTATTACTGAATCGACTTGTGCTAATCTAAGGCAGAACCTGAAGAATATCCTAACCGAAGAACATAGTATTCATGAAAACCTTTATAATATTATGAACCAAAAGGGCTGGTATCCTACTGCAGACGCCGAGGCACAAGAAGTTCAAAAAGCGAAGGATAAATTTAATCAGATGCAGGTTTAGCCTTAGGTCACTCTTAAATTTAACGGCAAAAATACGGGGCCAATTCAGCCCCGTATTTTTCATTTCTATTATTATTTTTCCACTTTATCCACTTTATCCACTTTTACTTCTTCCTTCTTCTCGTCTCCCTCACTGGCAGATTTAAATTCTTTTATCCCTTTACCCAATGCTTTCCCTAATTCCGGCAACTTTCCCGGTCCAAAAATAACCAAAGCAATGACAAGAACTATACCTGCTGTCATAGGCGTAACAAATCCAAACGATATTAGCATAATTGTCCACCTCCATTATAATAACTGCCTAACTATAATCTAATATATAACTTATAGAAAGTAAAACAAGCACAGACTTATCCTACCGTATTGAGGGACAACAAGCAACATATTTTTGATGTAAAGAAAACTTGGCCAGCTGCCAGTTGAATGCAACGCCATCCATAGCGATTCGAAATCAGACACGTCCAGCGTAGTCGCCTTAGTTGCACGCGTTAGTGATGGATGGCTGAGTGTCCCTGTAGCCAAGATACGTACTATCCTACGCCGATAAGTACGGCGAAACCAATCCTACAGCGCATCAGTATTCTTCAAGGTTGTGCGCTTTCGGCGATACTCTCAACTGGAGGATTTCGTCACCAGAGACTATTGTACTGGAGACTATTGTACTGGAGACTATTGTACTGGAGACTATTGTACTGGAGACTATTGTGTTCCAGGTTAGTAGCGCTGCCAATACTCGAACAAAGAAGTTCGAGCTTAGAGCATCGCCATAAATGGCTAGATGCAGTGAAATAAATTTTCCATTCATCAGTGGTGCCGCTTAGCGGCATGGGGGTCTGACTAGTATAAAAAGACTACTTGGTCTTTTTAGGGTGACTCCTGAAACCTTCAGTCGTTTGATAACCTTCTTCCGCCTCCTCTTTCTTGAAGAGCTCTTCATATCCAAGATATAATTCCCAGATTACATCCCATAATTCGCCATGCGCTTCAGTCACTTTAAGCCCTAATTCTTTAGCCTCTCGGCGACCAATCGAGTATCCATGTGAAAAGTACCCCTCAGTTAAGGCATGTGCTACTTTTTGTACCAAATCCAAGTCATTTTTTAACATGTAGCGCGATAATAACGTTTCTGCATATTGCTTAGATGCCTTAATGGCCTTTTCGTAGTCCCCGATTAACCACGGATCGAGCTTATCTAATATAGGAGTTGCCATAAAAGATACAACATCGGGATCTGAACTATTGATAATAGACCGTTGCAAGTAATCAAAACAATACCACACTGCTTGAACAGGTACTAAGATATCTTTATAGACAGGATGCTTGACCAAGGGATCTATGGGGCCTAGTTCGGAAATCGGACCCATAATAACTTCATCTGCTCCAAGTACAAGCATCGAAGCAGCAGATTTGGCAACAAACGGAACAATTACTGCAAACTCTTCGCAAAACTCTCGGATTAGCATCACAACTTTATAAGGTGTATCCACTGCTCCCCCATAACTGTGCAAAACAAGGTCGATTTTTTTAGTGTGACCAATTTCCTTCAATTGTTTGTAGAGAGGGACTAAGATAGTGTCATCAAGAGGTGTATACGAAAAATAAACTAATACCTTGGAATTCCTCAATTGTTCTAAATGCTCAATTAAGCTTACCCGTTCCTCTGCTTTCAAACCGAGTCCCTCCCAGCCCAATCCTTACATACCATAATATTCCACATTATGGTTATGGTGAATGCTAGGAGTACCAATTTTCATTATTACGTAATTTCAATAAGAAATACTCTTGAAACTAGTTAGGTGTTTCAGTGCTCACTATACGCTTAATTGCTTCGGCTAGGATTAGTCCAAAGATAGATGCGGATATTAGATTTAAAAATACTGCATGGTTCAATGATGACGAGTCTTGTAACTTATATACCCTTAAAGTTGAACATCGAATAAGGAGTACCACTCCCACTTGTAGAAGTGGAGTCTTACGATTTGGATAAATAATGTCTACTCGCAAAAAGGAAAATAGCCTCCCTTATGATCTATTATTCACTGGGAGGCTAAAGATTATTTACCCTATTGGAGTTAACCAAACGTATTATTTCTTACGAAGGTTTTTTGGGTATAACTACTTTCACACCGGATTGCTCATGGCAACTCTGACAATACGCTTCTCCGCCAAGCCCTTTTTTCTCGTGACAGGTATAACATTGTTTCCATGGTTGCTGGTTATTTAAAACCGCATAGCCATGTCCTCTCGGCCCATGAATCCAAGTTTCCTTGGATACCGACGTATGGGGGTTAGAAGGGTCGCGATTTTGAGAAATATAGAATACCGCTACCAAGGCAGCCAATAAACTAAGCGTAATGAGGGTTCGAATAACCCGTTTGCGTTCCATATTGGAAAGCACTCCTTTGAATAAGGTTTTTCCAAGTCTTGAGCAAGCTTATGCTATTTCAAGACAACTACTAGTAGAACAACTCTATGCGGTTTCGAGAGAACAGCGTATTAAGAGTAATGTAAGCTTGTTTTCACTGAAAACATACACATTCGAACCTCGAACCTCGTATTAGAGGGTTTTTAGAACTATTCGAGCTTTTTCCAACGTTTGGTCGATGTCTGATTCAGTATGTGCCATTGAAAGAAAAACTGCTTCATATTGACTGGGAGCAAAATAAATGCCCTGCTCTAACATTCCTCGATAATACTTGGCGAACCGTTCCACATCCGACGTGCAGGCGCTAGCATAATCCTTAACCCGAACATCAGTAAAAAATGCAGAAAACATCGCTCCAATGGCATTAACCCAAATAGGTAGTCCTGCTTCTGATGCAAGCTGTTTTAATCCTTCTGCTAACCGAGTAGTCTTACTCGATAAAGCCTCATACGTTCCTGTTTGTTGTAACAGTTTTAAAGTTGTTAAGCCGGCGTTCATCGCCAATGGATTACCGGAAAGTGTCCCAGCCTGATAAATCGGACCACTAGGAGCAATTTGCTCCATAAAACGGCGTTTTCCGCCATACGCCCCTACCGGAAGTCCTCCGCCAATCACCTTACCCAAACAAGTCAAATCCGGATCAATTCCATAATAGGCCTGAGCGCCTCCATAACTGACCCTAAATCCAGTCATCACTTCATCAAAGATCAGTAATGTCCCATACTCCTCCGTTAAACGGCGAACCCCTTGCAAGAACCCATCTTCGGGTAAGACCACACCCATATTTCCTGTTACAGGTTCAATAATTACGCAGGCGATCTCTTCCCCTTCGCGTTGAAAAATCTCGCTTAACCCTTCCAGATCGTTAAAACGTGCGGAAATAGTTGTGGCCGCGATTTGAGTCGGAACACCTGGGGACGTTGGAACACCAAAGGTCAGCGCCCCGCTTCCCGCCTTAATCAGGAGTTGGTCTGAGTGCCCATGGTAGCAACCCTCAAACTTAACAATTTTCGTCCTACCCGTGACACCACGCGCCAAACGTAAAGCACTCATCGTGGCTTCCGTCCCAGAGTTAACCATGCGTATCATATCCATAGAAGGATACGCTTTCAGGACTTCCTCTGCCAAGACTGTTTCTACTTCGGTCGGCGCGCCGTAACTCGTTCCTCGTTCGGCCACTCGTTTAATCACTGTAACCACGTCTGGGTGGGCATGCCCAACAATGAGAGGACCCCAGGATCCGACAAAGTCAATATAACGGTTCCCGTCGATATCCCAGATATAAGCCCCTTCACCCCTGTCAATAAATACTGGCTCCCGTCCAACGGATTTAAAAGCCCTTACCGGCGAATTTACTCCTCCAGGAATGACTTTTTGGGCCTTAGCAAAAGCTTGTCGGCTTTTATTATCCACGAAACTCAAACGAATTTCCCCTTTCTAGTTTGTCTCTTCTTCCAAAAAATATTGCATACTACTCTTTTTTAATTCAGCGGTACTAAAGAGCATGGAATACGTTTTTACTCCTGTTGCCAGAGATATTTTTTTCATGACCTCTCCGCAATCCTGGGTGGTTCGTCCATGAATCATTGTAAAGAGGGAATACGGCCAATCCGGTAAGGTTGGTCTTTGGTAACAGTGGCTAACTTCCTTGAAGCGTGCCATGACTTCTCCGACCTCAGCGGCCTGTTCAGGATCAACCTGCCAAACTCCCATGGCATTGGCCACAAAACCTGCTTTCTGATGTCTAAGGACTGCACCAAAACGACGAACGACTTTCGCCTCCAAGAGACGATTAGCGATCAAAATGACATCATCAACCTGCCAATGGAGATTTTCTGCAAGTACGCTATAGGGAGTTATCGAATCCGGTAGATTCCCCTGGAGTAATCGAATAAGTGAAATGTCTCGGCCGTTTAGTTCATAAGGAGTACTATCTTTCGGCTTCAACATATGCTCTATGGATGCGTCCGCAAATGGGTCTAGTCCTTCATCTTGAGAATCTTCATCCGACAAATCAAAATCAAAATTTACATTAATTTTAAATAGTCGAGTAGCTGGCAAACTATAGATTTCTGACACTCCCAAGATGTCACGGATATTTTGAAGTATGCTTTCAGCAACTGCCTTCGAACGAGCAATAAGCGTAAACCAAACGTTATATTCATGGTTGCGAATATAATTATGGGTTACGCCCGGAATTCCCTCGAGCAGTTTAGCCAAGGTAGCGATTTTCTCTTCCGGTACCTTGGCCGTACATAAGGTGCTATAGTACCCTAGGCGTCGAGAATCAAATACGCCCCCTAAGCGACGAATGATTCCCTCCTGCCTAAGGCTTTGAATCCGTTTAAAAGCGTCTTCCTCGGTCGTTCCCACAGCTTCACCAAGGATATGATAGGGATGAACAGCAATTGGAAATTGGTTTTGGATGGCATTAAGCAAGGCTCGATCGATTGAATCCATACTAAACCCCCTTCCTTCCATGGTATAAACACCATGGTTCCTCGGCCATATAATCACCTTCATTATAATAGGCGGCGCGTGCACGGCAACCACCACATGCGCGCTTAAACTCACAGGAGCCGCATCCACCTTTATAGTCGAGGGTACGAAGGGTATTCAGCACTTCATGATTACGCCATATTTCGTCAAAAGGGGTCTGTCGAACATCCCCTAACGGGATATTCAGATAAGCACAGGGTTGAACTTGCCCTTTCGGTCCAATGATGCAATAGTGAGTTCCAGCCAAACAACCACGGCTAAAGCGCATATCGACGCCCATTTGTTTGGCAATTCGCATGAATTGAGGGGCACAAGTCGGCTTTAGTTCTATATCGACGGTTTGCTGTTTCTTCATAATTCGAGTTAAGATATCCTCATAGGCTTCCGCCTTTAGGGTCTCTTCCTCAATCGAAACCGCTCGGCCCGTGGGAACTAGGAAAAAGAAATGGTGAGCAACTGCGCCCAGCTCGACTGCAAAATCCGTTATTGCTTCCACTTCATGTGCATTCCAATCCATAATGGTCGTGTGAATTTGGAACGGAAGGCCAACTTCTTTACAAATTTTCATTCCCCGAACCGCCCCATCCCAGGCACCCGGAAATTTACGAAATTCATCATGTTTTTTCTTATCCAGAGAATCTAAGGAAATACCCATACCCATAGCACCAGCGTCCTTAAGCTGCTGGGCTAATTCATGAGTTATTAGAGTGCCGTTCGTCCCAAACACCGGACGCAATCCCAGGGACGTTGCATAAGCCACTAATTCTACGATATCGTTCCTCATTAGGGGCTCTCCCCCACTAAAAATCATAATCTTAAAACCTGCTTTAGCAATCTGTTCTAGCAAGGTCCTTGCCTCTGATGTGCTGAGTTCATCTTCTGCTTTGCACCCGGCATCACGGTAGCAATGGTCACAGTACATATTACAGTCATTGGTCGTATTCCAGGAAACGATCATGCTTGTCCCTCCTCTCTCAGCCAACTCGCAACATCTAAGGCATGATAGGTGATCAACAAATCTGCCCCCGCCCGTTTCATACTCACTAAAGCTTCCATAACTATACGTTTCTCATCAATCCAACCGTTCGCTGCTGCTGCTTTAACCATCGCATACTCGCCACTGACGTTATATGCAGCAACGGGTACCCCGAATCTTGCTTTAGTCCGATAAATAATATCTCCATAAGCCATGGCAGGCTTTACAATAATAAGGTCTGCTCCCTCTTCGATATCCAGTCCTGTTTCCAACATTGCTTCGTTGCCATTCGGCGAATCCATCTGGTAGGTTCTGCGATCTCCGAACTGAGGGGTTGATCCAGCTGCTTCGCGGAAGGGTCCGTAAAAACCCGACGCGAACTTAGCTGAATACGCCATAATGGGGATGTGCGAAAATCCTGCTTTGTCTAATCCTGCTCTGATTGCCCCGACTCGCCCATCCATCATATCTGAGGGAGCTACCATATCCGCACCTGCACGCGCCTGAGAAAGGGCGGTCTGAGCAAGCAGGTCAAGGGTCGGGTCATTAAGAACTTGTCCATCCTCAATTAACCCGCAATGCCCGTGATCGGTATATTCGCACAGACATACATCCGTGATGACGTACAGATCTGGGAAATGCTTTTTAGCTAAGCGAACCGCCTCTTGAACAATCCCATGCTCATGGTAGGCCCCTGACCCTACGCTATCTTTACTCTCCGGAATTCCGAATAACAAGACCGCAGGGATTCCTAGCTTCACAACATCTCGAAGTGCTATGACAAATTCATCGAGTGAAAAATTGTAAACGCCTGGCATAGATGAAATCTCGATCTTCTTATTCTCTCCAGGCATGACAAACATGGGGTAAATCAAATCTTCAACTCGGATATGGTGTTCCCGCACCATGCTTCGTATCGCTTCATTGGCCCGCAAACGTCGCGGGCGCCTTTTAAGTTCCATTATAAGTGCCTCCTATCAGACTCAGTTTGTTAGCACGTTCGGAGTCAGTTTCTTAGCACGTTCGCACATCCTACGCCGGTAGGTATTCCTTTTGGGATCACGGCTTCGGCGATACTAATCCTACAGCGCTTAGTATTCGTTAAGGGTTGTGCGCTTTCGGCGATACTCTCCACTGGAGACTATCGTCACTGGAGACTATCGTGATCCATCGCTATTCCCTTGTCGCTAAGGCTAAAACTCAAAACCTCTGGGCTTTCTGCATGTGAACCGTTGAGTTTCTTCACGCCTTATCGTCTGCGCTCATTGACGCGCTTCCTCTCTCCATGCTCACTAAGCTAAGAAACTTCCTCTGTCCTGGGTCGACGGGGATCAGAACGACCTAAGGCTGGGCTTGACAAGTGGGGGCGGTTCTTTCTCGCATGCTTCGTAAGCATTAAGCTAAAAATCATCATTTGGGCTTGGGTCGATAGGGCTTAGGAGCGACCGAGAATGGCGCTGTTTGCGCTGTTTGCGTTCTTCACGCAAATACGCTTGGTGCTCTCTTAAGAGACGTGATTTCCTGTCTCGTTGTAAGCCTCGTCTTTAACCCTCGTCGTAACCAAGCCAGTGAATGAAATTGAATTGCAAAGAGAACCATCAAGCGGGAGGTGCGTGCGAGTGCAGTTGACAAAGCGTTAAGACGCACATTTGACTTGTCCATGACTCGAACAGGACGTTCGAGATTAGTAGCGCCGCCAAGGATGGCAAGGCACCGTGATGGACTGATGCCGCGGTGCCAAGGATGGCGAGGAGCGGCCGCACATGCGCAGGAACAGGACGTGCCTAGTGTCGAATGCGCCAAGGATGGCATAGCATTCGACCAGTTTGCCCAGAGGTTATGTGCGTTAGCTTCGCCAACAAACGGAGCCGCTACGAGAGCTTTGGTGAACGTGCAATTTAATTTGCATTCACCCGTTCACCCTATTTTATGCCAATTTCTTCATCTGTCAAATAACAAGCCGGATCAGACTCCCAGAAATCTCCTGTAACTGCTTCGGCACGTGTCCGGAAATTACCGTTACACATGTCAAGGTATTGACAGTCCGCGCATCGTCCTTTGAGCAAGACTTTACGGTCTTTGAGTCCCGCCATGATAGGATGGGTCACATCTGTCCAGATCTCTCCAATTTTATTTTCACGGACATTTCCAAACGAGATATGCTGAGTGAATTGATCCGGATGCACGTACCCGAGTGGGTCGACTTCGCCGAAGGCAATACCTGAACGGTTTCCCCCGTTAAAGCCAATCAGATCCTTTATCTTTTCGGCCCTGGCTGGATCTTCTTTCAAGGCCTGGATATACATATACACACCATCGCAATGGTTATCAACCGTAAGAATTTCCTTTTTCAAGCCGCGTTCTTCGAAGTCACGAGTCCGGCGAATAATCGTATCCATCGCTTGACGGGATTCTTCCGGCGTCACATCTTCTGCTATCATTTTGTTACCACGACCTGAATATACCAAATGGTAAAAGCAAACGCGATCAATATTCTCTGCTTCAATGAAATCGAAGATCTTGTCAAGTTCTTTAATATTATGGTGATTGATTGTAAAACGAAGTCCTACCCGTTGGTCTACTGCTACACAGTTTTGAATTCCATGCATTGCCGCTTGAAAAGCTCCTTCTTTACCGCGGAACTTGTCATTGACATCGGCCAGTCCATCAAGTGAGATGCCAACATAAGAGATTCCAATGTCTTTAATGCGCCGTGCCACTTCCGACGTAATCAGCGTGCCATTCGTAGACAGTGTTGCCCGAAGCCCTTTCGAGATCGTATACTCGGCAAGTTCAAAAAAGTCGGGACGGATTAACGGCTCCCCTCCTGAGAAAAGTAGAACTGGAGATTTGAATTCAGCTAGGTCATCGATAAAGCGTTTAGCTTCTTCAGTGGTCATTTCTCCCTCGTATTTTTGAGCATCAGACTCCATATAGCAATGAGCACATTTTAAGTTACAAGTCTTAGTCGAATTCCATACAACAACCGGTCCAGAAAGTGTGGTCGTTCCGTTTCGAGCACCGTGAGAGTCTTTGTTATAACGTAGAGAGTCTCCAAAATAGTCTGTATCAAACAAAAGCTTTGTTACGCTGATCATGTTTTATTTCCCTCCAGTAATGTTTCTACCAATCCGCTAATCGTATATTGCTCTGCTTGTTTGAAAATTTTGAGACCAAGTTCTTGAGCTGTTGCACTTGTGATCGGTCCAATTGAATAGAGCGAAACATCGTCCAATAAGGAGACGTCTCCATTGATTAGGGTTATAAAGTTACGCACCGTCGAAGAACTTGTAAAAGTGACTGAATGGATCTCTTTATCTCTTAACATACTTCTCAATTCTTCGCGGTTAGCACCACCGATGACCGTCTTATAAACCGGCACATCCCAAACTTCCATCCCCATAGCTTTAAGGGATACTGGCAAAATATCTCTTGCTTCTTCTGCCCTTGCTATTAAGACTTTTTGACCGGATACAACACGGCTCGTTAAGCCTTCTACTATTTTCTCAGCCCGATACTCTTCCGGTACATAGGCAACACGTAGTCCTTTTTTCTCTAAGGCTACTTGAGTTGCCGGACCAATGGCCACTATTTCCAGACCTACCAGATCCCTGACATCTCGCTCTTGCAGTTTAAGTTCGGCAAAAAACGCTTCTACCCCGTTAACACTAGTGAAAATGAGCCATTGGAACTCTTTCAAGTTGTTGATAGCTTTTATTAAATAGGACTTGTCCGAGGGAGGAGCAATTTCAATCGTTGGGAATTCCCAAGCTTCACCGCCTAAAGCTTCAATCGCTTGGGACAATTCACTCGCCTGATGGCGCGCCCGAGTCACAACGATTCGTTGTCCAAAGAGTGGTTTCTTTTCAAACCACTGAAGTTTTTCCCGTAAAGTGACGACTTCGCCGACAATAATGATGGAAGGATTCGTAAAGCCTTGTTCTATAACCTCTGTAGCAATAGTATCCAGTTGCCCCACGAGCGTTCGTTGCTCCGGCCGAGTACCCCATTGGATAATTCCAACTGGAGTCGTTGCCTTTTTGCCATTTTCCATCAGTTTCTGAGAAATCATAGGGAGATTCTGCATACCCATCAGGAAAACCAACGTCCCATGCGATTGCGCGAGGTGGTCCCAGTGAATAGTTGTTTCATTTTTGGTTGGATCTTCATGTCCTGTAATGACCGCAAACGAGGTCGTTAAATCACGATGCGTCACTGGGATACCAGCGTAAGCTGGAACAGCAATTGCGGAGGTGATACCCGGCACCACTTCAAACTCAATGCCCGCATCAAGTAACGCTTCTGCTTCCTCGCCTCCTCGTCCAAAAACGAAAGGATCTCCCCCTTTAAGGCGAGTTACAATTTTTCCTTCTAGGCCTTTATCCACAAGTAGTTGGTTAATTTCTTCTTGTCTGAGAGTATGGCGATCCGGTGATTTTCCCACATAGATCAGTTCACACTCTGAGCGAGCTAAGGTTAAGAGGCGCCGCGAAGCTAAGCGATCATAGACTAAAACATCTGCTTTAGCAATGCATTCTGACCCTTTAATGGTTATCAACTTCGGGTCTCCCGGACCAGCACCCACTAAATATACATATCCCTTATTCAAACTGAACACTCCTATTCTATTAGGCCCGCGAGACACTTGCTCGGCCATACGTTCGTCGTGCCAAACTAGGGCTTTAATCCTTGAAGTAAGCGGGCAGGGTGCTCGGCAAACGAGGCGTCCATGCCTCGATGCCGACGGGAAACGTCCGCAGAATTAGAGCGCTGTCCAAGGATGGACAAGTGTCCCTGTAGCCAAGGATGGCGAGAAGGGACCTTTATGAAAGCGGCTTAAAGCCGAGTTTGGCTACGACTCACGCAATGGCGTCGGACCGTGTGATCGCGGACCCTCTGGGCTGGGAAGACGCGATTAGTATTCCCTCGCTTCCTTCTTTCACACAACCAACATTCTATCCGTATCCTTTGCGTATCCTTGCATCCTCCAGGTACCTTGCCCGTAACTTCGCGTTTACAAAAGTGAACCTCTCTGATAAATTCAAGCTTGACAGTCTCCAACTTGCACTCGTTCCCCGTTCCAAGCCCGGGACGCAGTGTCACACAGCGCGACGTCTTTACGTAAGCAGAATAGCAAACTCCGTGTAGGAAGCACGGGGACGGTTCTCCCGCTTCAAAATAATTTTCTACATCGATTTGCATTCCGCTTGCTAGTAAACCGATTCTAGCGTTACTTGATCAACGAGGCGGAACACGGAGTGTTCCCTCGCCCTAATACGTCCTCTACGTCTCTAGGTCCCTACGTTCTTACGCCTTACGTTCCTAGCCCGGAACTTCGCGCTTACAAAAGCGAATCCTCTCTGATGGAGTGGACCGCCAAACTCGGCTCAAGCGGTGCTTTCATCAGCGGGGCGGAACACAGGACGTGTTCCGCTGGCATTCGGACAAGGACGTCCGATTTGCCAGGCACCCCGCCCTCTTTCATCATTCCGCTGGAGCCCTAGTTTGGCCCACGACATCACGTGGTGAGTGTTGTAAGAGCGAGGTTCCCTATCGTATCTCAGCTAGGATACTGGTAGCCCCAAGAGCAACCAACCGCTCGGCTACTTCAATACCCACCATTTCTGGATCAGTGCCTGTGGCTTCTGCTTTAATTAAGCGAACTCCATCTAAGCTCGCTACCATCCCGCGCAGAATAATCTGTCCATTTTCCACTTGTGCTAAGGCTCCAATCGGGACTTGGCATCCACCTTCAAGTTTTCGCATTAAAGCCCGTTCCGCACGCACCGCTTGTTCAGTCTCAAAATGATTAAGCCGAGATAACAGCTCTTGAATATCTGAACGTTGCTCTTCTATTTCAACAGCAACTGACCCCTGCCCAACTGCCGAAATCATCATGTTTTCAGACAGGATTTGAGTGATTCGGTCCTCCCACCCTAGCCGTTTCACACCAGCAGCCGCTAGTACAATCCCATCCATATTGGACTCAGCTAGCTTCTTCCAACGCGTTTGAAGATTTCCACGTAAATCCATAAAATCAAAATCTGGGCGAAAGTGTTTGAGTTGTGATTTTCGACGTAGACTACTTGTTCCTATGATCGCCCCAGTGGGCAAATCCTCAAGAAGGGTTCCGTTCTTGCTGAGAAAAACATCCCTCGGCTCTTCCCTTTCACAAAAGGCGCTAATGGTTAACCCCTTTGGCAACATCGTTGGCATATCCTTGAGACTATGGACTGCCATATCGAGTTCCCCATTCAACAGCCCCTGTTCCAATTCCTTAGTAAATAATCCTTTATCCCCGATTTTAGAAAGGGGAACATCCAAGATCTTGTCCCCTTTAGTTTTCATAGGAACAAGCTCAAATTCAAGGTTAGGGTATAACAGTTGGAGTTGGGTTTTTACCCAATTAGCTTGCCACATCGCCAATTGACTGTCTCGAGTTCCGATCCTGATGATCTTCATTCTGCCTCTGCCCTCCCGTGATGCACATGTCCCGGATGCTGATCTAATAGCTTGACTGGTCGTTTATTTTCTTCCGCAACCTCCAAATCAAAAAGGTTTTGTAAGATTTCAGTATAAAGATGCCCTTGGCTCGTCGTTGCATACTCTTTAAGATTTGTGATGGGCACGTGCAAGAGATGATTAACGATGGAATTGGCCATAGAACGGACAATCTTTTCCTGTTTTGAAGTTAACCCGCTTAAGTGTTCAAACGCTCGCTCAAGTTGCATCTCTTTAATTCTTTGCCCTTTTTGCTGTAAAGCAAGAATTGTTGGAACAACAAACAATGAATTATGCCATTTAAGGAAAATTAGCATTTCCTCTTCAATAATCTTTTCCGCGTTGACTGCCGCTATTTCTCGTTCTTGATGATGGCGGTCAACTACCCCACGCAAATCATCAATGTCATATAGGGTAATGAAAGGTATCTTACCTACATCAGGGTGAATATCGCGTGGAACCGCAATATCAATTAATAGCATAGGTCGTCCCTTACGAGTTTTCATTATCTCCTGCATGCGTTCTGGCATTAGCATAAAATGTGTTGCAGCCGTTGCAGAAATAACAATATCCACTTCCTCAAGGTACTGATCCATATCATCAAGTCGCACCGCTAGGCCAGAGCATTCCTTTGCCAAATTTACCGCTTTTTCATACGACCGATTAGACACTAGAACAGTTGTAGCCCCAGCGGCAACTAAGTGTCTGACAGTGAGAGTGCTCATCTCTCCGGCACCCATAATTAAAATTCCTTTACCTTGGAGTTCTCCAAAGTGTTGTTTGGCAAGTTCTACTGCTGTATAACTGATGGAAACCGGGTGCTGATCAATCAAAGTATCCGTGCGCACGCGTTTACCCACAGCTAAGGCATTCTGGAAAAGCACATTGATCGCTTTGTTCGTGACCTCTGCCTCACTTGCCAGTTGATAAGCGTTACTGACCTGTCCCAGGATTTGAGTCTCTCCCCTTACCATCGAATCCAACCCTGAAGCAACACGATACAAGTGGCGTACTGCGTCATACAAGGTATGCACACACAGGTATTGTTCTAGGACGTTCTCCTCGATCCCATGGTGGCTAGCCAAAAATTTCTTAATGGAACCGATCCCCACTTCTACATCTGTTGATGCAGCATAGACCTCAGTACGATTACAGGTACTGAGAATTACAACCCCTTGAAGTCCGGGATAACTTTTGAGTTCTCTTAAAACCTCCTGCATTTGGGAGGGATGAAAACTCATCTTTTCGCGTATTTCAACTGGCGCGCTGCGATGATTTAATCCAATAGCGACTGGAAACACTTTTCAACCACTCCTTCCGCTTCGGTCAATCGCTGGGCTTTGATGAGTTCTCTTACTTCGCCATCCGTGGCCCGTTGCCAAAAGATACTCCTCTTTTCGGACGGTAAGCTACGCTTGGCATGCTTTCGCCAATTTTTTAGGAGAGTGAGATACTCAGCCATCTCCTGGCCGTACAGAGCTTGCAACTCTGCGCGGACTTGCCGCGCTACAATGGGGCTACTCCCTCCAGTCGATACCGCAATTTTTAAATCCCCTCGTTCCATAATTGACGGAACAATAAAACTACATTTTTCTGGGTCATCCACGACATTCACAGGCCGATGATTAGCTTTGGCATCACTGGACACTCGAGCATTAACTTCCTCTATTTCAGTGCATGAAAAAACAAGCACAGCTTCTTGAATATCTTCAGTGGAATAGTTTTTTTCTAGCCAAAAACAGGTTTTCTCATCGACCAGTTCCCTAAGCTCCGGAACGAGACGTGGGGAAACGATATGCACCAAAGCTCCATGCTGCAACAGGGTTTGAACTTTCCGTAAAGCCACGTTCCCTCCTCCGACAACCAAAACCGAAAGAGCATCTAAGTCCATAAATATTGGATAATACTGAGACATAAATTATAGTCACCTTCTCCACTTTTCTCCCAGTTTGAATTCGTGATATTTGGACATTTTCCCTGCTAAAACACAAAAAAAATTGAAAATAACGGAAAATGAACTTCCAGTTTATACATATCCATCTTTACTTTTATTACGAAGCATAAGAATGTAATCCCGCCAAGAAATAGTTAACCCCGAAGAAAGTAAACAACACGGCTGCAAAACCAAAGATCGCCATCCAAGCTGCCCTTTTCCCCTTCCAGCCGTACATCAACCTCGCATGCAAGTAACCTGCATAAATAATCCAGGTAATTAATGACCAAGTTTCTTTAGGGTCCCATGACCAATAAGTGCCCCAAGCATAATTTGCCCA
>LOEW01000311.1 GCA_001516045.1 Desulfosporosinus sp. BRH_c37 | reverse complement strand
ACCGAAGTCTCGATGTTCAACTTTAGTTGAACGAGTTCACTAATGCGAATATGGTAAAACTTTCTCAGATACGGGAATTCTGGCCACGATTACTCCGCCTAATATGACCAAGCCCCCACCTATTCCTTGAAGAAAAGTCAGGCGTTCTCCCAAGAACAAATATGCCAGTACGCCGGTCATTACGGGCTCAAGCATACTTAATATGGATGCAGTAGAAGCACCTACAAGTTGCATTCCCTTGTAGAAAGCCAGCATTGCAATTATTGTAGAAAATAAGGATATTCCAGCGATTCCCATCCAGGTAGTCAGGGACAGCTCCCATGTAAACCCACTCGGCAAGGCAATCAAGCCATAAGTCAACGCAGCTCCTGAAGTTATACTGGCAGTACTTAACAAAGGACTTAAGCTTTTAAGCATTCGATTACCTGCTATTACATTAACCGAGTGCACTGCCGCCGCACTGAATGCTATCAAAAGGCCCATCAGATTCGCCACCCCAAAGTTGAGTCCTAAAACAAGCATCAACCCCAGACTTGAACTGGCAAGCCCCAGAAGCTTCATTCCCGACATAATTTCCTGGCTGGTTAAAATAGAAATAATAGTTACCAGCAAAGGAAAGGAGTAAAAGACCAAGGATGCCAACGAAGCGGGAATAAAGCGAACCGACCATAAATAGAGACCTGCCATCCCCGCATATCCCAGTCCGCCCATCGCCAGCAGAATCAACCAAGTATTTACTCGTATTCTAGGCCTGCCGTTTTTCCAGAAAAATAAGGCCCAAAAAACAATGGCTGCTGAACTAAAACGAACGAAAAGAACCGTTGGCAGAGAGGCTCCACCCGCAAAGACGTATTTCCCGAGGATAGGATAGACACAAAACCCCAAGCTAGAAACGATAATCGCCACTATCCCCAACCTTTTTCTCGGATGCAACCTACCACCTCCAGGCTAGGGTAAATTTATAATATCTTAATTCTAAACGGGAAGAAGTTGGCCCAGACCCTGTTTTAGGGCACGGTCGTATACTAAAGCAGCTACAGCAATATCTTCGAGCGACAGTCCCAAGTTAATCGCCATGATTCTTTCCGAATCATTTAGCCGGCCAGATATTTTACCTGAGACAAGGTCTGCCAGATCCCCATAAACCGTTGGCACCGTGCTGAAGTAACCCATTTTACGATGACTTTCAAATTGCGGGACATCATCGACATAAATTCTGTCCGCAGCTTCGAAACCACTTTTTCTCCAGTAGGAATCATAATCAATCGGCGCACCAAAACAGCCTTCTTTTAACCATGACCCTTCGATAACTGGGTCAGGGCTAGTGAGAATGGGCCCAGCCGTGATGATAATATCACTGCCCTCTACAGCTTGCTGAGGATTGTTTGCCTTTTCGACTCTAACCTTAAAACGGGTTTCCATTTCCTGAGCAAAACGATCAATAGCCTCAATATTAATGTCAAAGGTTTTAACAGTCGTAATTTCCGGACAGATCGCTAGGACTGCTTCTAATTGAGTACGGGCCTGAACTCCGCAGCCAAGAATTGCTACGGTTTGGCTATCTTTGCGCGCCAGATACTTGGCAGATAGCCCAGTCACTGCCCCTGTACGAATGGCAGTCAAAATGCCAGCTTCCATGATCGCCATGGGAAACCCAGTTTCTTGGTCGTTAAGGACAATCAATCCTGAGATATACGGCAAACCCTTTTCTCGGTTACCCGGATAAGCGCTGATCCATTTAAGCCCCGCAACATTAAACTTAGGAAAGCTGCAGAGCATTGCATTGATAAAGTTGTCATCCCGTTTAGGATGCAATTCAATCTTAGCCAGGGCATCTACGTTTCCCTTAGCTTTTTCCAGAAATGACTCTTCCAAAAGGCTAATAACAACCGACATTTCAACATTTAAGGAACTGATATGATTCTTGGACAAATACAGGATCTCACTGCCAATTTTCATATGCCAAATCCCCCTTAATAATTTCAACTTAGCCTAGTTAACGTAGTTTGGGATTAGCGGTTATCTAACCCATTTAACACGAATGTAGTTCATTAATAGTTCCTTTTTTCTCATTCTGCAAAATATCTTTCAGGATGAGAAGGACAGTATGGTATTATCCTATATAGTCCTTGGTATGACCAATTTGGCGATAACTACCCTTAGCTTTGCTCAAAGACTCTAGTAAACTTCTTTTTCTAGAAGCAATTGGTTATTAACAAATCGTTCCAAAGAAAATGGTCTCAAATCAATTGTTTCATACTTTCCTAAGCGTATCAGTTCTGATAAGCATTTACCTGCCGCAGGTGCCTGTTGAAATCCATGACCACTAAAACCAGTAAGCAAATAATAACCTTTCATCTGTGGATGCTCGCCTATGATCGCATTATGGTCGATATAGTTATATTCATAGAGGCCGGCCCACCCCTGTTCTAATTTTAACCTTTCAAAATTTGGGGAACGTTCAGCCAATAACGGCCATACTTCATCAGTAAAATAGGATTTATCTAAATGGAAATCATATTCATATTTGAAATCTCCCGGCTTATCCACCATATGAGAGCCTTCACGTGAACCTGTAATTATTTTCGGTCCATCGCCCAAGAAGTACGTACCAGTAACCGTATCGAAGATAAAAGGGATATGCTTTTGGAATGGAACAGTCAAATCGACACAATAGACTTGTTTCCGAAGCGGTCGAACTGGTATATCTAATCCCACCGTGTTACTTAATTCACCAGACCAGGCTCCAGCAGCATTCACTACAATTGAGGCGTGATATTCTTCTCCGTTCTCCGATCTCACGCCCGTTATTTGATGATTTCCATCACTTAAAATAGTTTGAACCTTTTCATAGATATACTCAACACCTAACCGTTTGGCATGTTTTACGTACCATTGCAGGACTGAATAAGGGTCTATGTTGCCAGCAGCCACATCGAAAACAGCACCAGCTAAATCATCAACTATTAGTTCTGGAACGAAGGACTTTATTTCTTCTGGACTCAATAACTGAATATCTACGCCAAAACTTTTCTGTAAGGTCATATTTTCTTTCAACATGGTTAGTACTTGATCATTTGCCAAATATAGATATCCATGTTGATTAAAATCAATGACAGCTGGATCTCCGTCCAAGGCCATCTCTTTTTCAAAATTCTCATAGATTCGGATACTATGTTGGGACAATCGTATATTCCCTTCGATACTGAAGGTATGGCGAACTCCTCCATAACTACGTGGAGTAGAAGTGAATTCATACATCCGATCTTTTTCAAAGATAACAATGCTGCCTGTATATCCATCTTTGCGCAAGTTGTACGCTAAACTTGAGGCCATTATTCCGCCGCCAACAATAATCAAATCGTATTTCTTAGCCATATTACCCTCCTTAAATTCAGAAATTTCTAATGTATATTCTCAAAGATAACTAGATCCACATCCTGCCGTTTTGTGGCTATGATTTTCAACCTTGGGATTGCAATCTTTCTTATCCAAGTAATAACAATATCTTAGTATATCATCGGTAGACCTTGGTATGACCAAATTTAAAAAAAATAAATTGCTTCGTTGCTTGTTCTTATTTCAAATCAAGAACTTAGATTACTCCTCTATTCCTTGTAATTTCTTTAACTCCTGAATTGATGTATTTAAATGTTCGCTGACCGCCGCCGCCGCCGCTTCTGAATCGCCGATCCTTATTGCTTCATAAACGCGTCCATGTTGCTGCGACCAAAGCTGGCGATTTTCTTGCTGTTCAACGAGTTTTTGTCGACTCGGACCATAGTAATCTTTCATTAATCCCATTAACACTGTCATTAAGTTTTGAAGCACAGGATTGTGAGTAGCACGGACAACACTGAAATGGAACTCGCTGTCAGATGCGTCAGTATTTCGCCCTTCTTTTACATCATTCTCCATAGCAGTCACCAGCTCGTGCATACTGTACAGGTCAGCCCGATCAGCCCGTTTAGCCGCGATGCGCGCAGCACCGGTTTCCATGACCAACCTAGCTTCCAATAGGTCAAAAATGCCATCTATCTCTTTAAGAACTATGGTGGCAAAGGGATCAATTAAGTCATTAATATTTACCTCTTTAACGTAAGCACCGCTCCCCGGTGTAATTTCCAACAACCCTTGAGATACCAAAGAGGTTAGGGCCTCCCGTACAGCTGATCGACTAACGCCCAGTGTTTCGGCTAGTTGCCTTTCCGGTAATAGCTGGTCTCCCGTCGCTAAAGTACCATCCTGAATTAAGTGTCTAATCTTCTCAGCAACTTCTTCGTATAGACGTGTACGTTTTTTGCGCGCAAGATCCATTTGAATTCCCCTTTTTCTCGATATTCAATCGAATAGCCTATTTCTGTAATTTATTTGAATAACCTAAGGTCCCAATCTGGTTTGATAAAAGCCGATATTCATTACTGCAGAAGGCAATAGGCTTAATTTTATCTAAATCTGGCTTACCACGCTCATCCAATACTTCATTATTGTAGTGAACCGCTAACACATCAGCAATGAAAATATCATGGGTACCTAGTGAAACGATTTGACGCACTCGACATTCCAAGTTAACCGGGCATTCTGCGATTAGTGGAGCCTTCACTTGACTAGCTTCTAGCGGCGTCAGACCGGTGATCTGGAATTTGTCCACATCTTTACCGGAAACCAAACCACAGTAGTCAACAATTTGTGCTTGCTCTGCACTTGGAATGTTGATTACGTATTCCATTGACTGCGTGATCAACTGGTGCGAATACCTACTGGGACGCATACTTATATATACCACAAGCTGAGGTCCAGAAGCAAGGACTCCCGTCCAAGCAATGGTAATAATGTTCGGATTGCTTCCTTCGTTTTGAGAAGTTACGAGCACGGTAGGCACAGGGAACAAGTCCATAAATGGGCTGCTAATCGTCTTACTGATGGCTTATTCCTTCTTTCTTATTCAAGTTTAGGAATTACTTTCCCTTATAATGCAACTCCCTCTCTTTTGTGTGTCCCCAGATAAGCCTGCTGCACTTCTGGGTTCGCTCTCAGCTCACTCGCGGTTCCCTCAATCACTATCTTACCTGTTTCGATAACGTAAGCTCTATCAGCATTTGCCAACGCCATGTGGGCGTTTTGCTCCACCAGAAGAATGGTTGTACCGCTTTTCTTGATCTCTCTGATCGTACGAAATATCTCTTTTACAACTAGTGGAGCCAGACCCATGGAAGGCTCATCCAGCAATAGTAATTTGGGTGATGCCATTATGCTACGTCCAATTGCTAACATTTGTTGTTCCCCACCACTTAGCGTACCTCCAAATTGTTCTTTACGCTCCTGCAGACGGGGAAACTTAGTAAACACATTTTCTAAATCTCTGGCGATCATGGCCTTATCCTTGCGCACATAAGCACCTAGCATAAGGTTTTCCTTTACAGTCAAATTAGGAAATATACCGCGCCCTTCAGGAACATGGATAATGCCTAACTTTACGATTTTGTCAGCGGAAAGTTTAGTAATATCTTGACCGTTGAACATGATTGAACCCTGGCTCGGTCGCAACAAACCAGAAATTGTCTTTAATGTGGTGGTCTTCCCTGCCCCATTGGCACCGATTAACGCCACAACTTCACCGGCGTTAACCTGGAGGGTCACCCCTGCTAGAGCGGGAATCACACCGTAATGCACACTAACACTATCAAATGACAGCATAGTCATCCCCCTCTTCGTCACTACTCCCTATATAAGCCTCAATTACTTTTGGATCATTCTGAATAGCTACTGGAGAGCCTTCCGCAATCTTGCGACCGTAGTCCAATACTACAATACGATCCGAAATATCCATAACTAGGTCCAGATCATGTTCAATCAGTATAATTGACTTATTCATTTCCTGACAGATACGACGAATGAGCTGAACCAATTCCACTCTTTCTTGAGTATTCATACCCGCGGCCGGTTCATCTAAAAGTAAAACATCACACTCTGTGGCCAAAGCGCGAGCTATTTCCAACAACCTTTGTTTACCATAGGGCAGATTGCTCGCAAGTTCTTCAAGTTGGTTATCCAAACCTACAATGCCCAAGAGTTGTTCACAATAGTTAATCGACTTTAGCCTCTGTTCGTTTACTTTCCTGCCGTGGAACAAAACACCAAGCATTCCTTCCTTATTCCGGCAATGGTGGCCAAGCATAACATTTTCTAACACGGTAAGCATTGGAAACAAGCGGATGTTCTGAAACGTCCTAGCTATGCCCCTTTTCACGAGCACATGGGGTTTGAGATTTTTAACCAATTTACCTTTAATCCTTATCTCACCGGACGTTGGCTGATAGACACCTGACAGGATGTTAAAAAGTGTAGTTTTACCGGCACCGTTAGGCCCGATAATTGACAAAATCTCGCCTTGAGAAGCATGAAAGCTTACATTATCAATAGCTAAGAGCCCTCCAAAACGAATGGTTACATTTTCCATTTCGACCATCTTATTTGGAATCATAATGTTTCACCCCTTTTCACCCGAGTGCGATTTATTTTTAGATTTTTTAGCACAGCATTACGCACTCTATGTTTCGCTCCCCAAAATCCGTCAGGTTTGTAAATCATCATAATTACCATTAAAGCCCCGTACAATAGCATGCGGTAATCAGCCATAAACCGTAGTACTTCTGGCGCTAAGCCCAAAACAATGGCCCCAATTACAACGCCTGGAATACTGGCCAGTCCACCCAAAACAACCATGGAAAGAATGGTTACCGAATCCATAAACGTAAAGGAATCCGGACTCACGAATGAAATATATGTGGCATAGTAGCCACCAGCGATACCCGCAAATAAAGCAGAGAAAACAAAGGCAAGTAACTTAGCCCGTAAAGTAGGAATCCCTATGGCTTCAGCCGCTAATTCATCATGGCTTACAGCAATTAAGCTCAAACCAAACTCAGATTCTGCAACCCTGACCATAAAAAGCACGGTTATGACTGATATCGCCAGAATTAAGAAATAAAATGGGATCTTGCTGGTAAAAATCAGGCTACCAAGCTGGGGCGACGGAATACCTGGTAACCCCATGGGTCCACGGGTTAGCTTGTCCCAATTCAGAAAGACTAAGCGAACTATTTCCCCGAATCCCAAAGTGACGATGGCCAAATAGTCGCCTTGAAGACGGAGGGTAGGTAATCCCAAGATCAAACCAAACATAGCTGTAATCATTCCAGCAATCGGAATAGTAGCCCAGTAGGGCATATTAAGCCTCAGCATTAACAAAGCTGTGACGTAAGCACCAATTCCATAAAATGCGGCGTGACCGATCGATAACTGACCAGTAAATCCAGATACCAAATTAAGACTAAGACTAAGCACGACATAAAGACCGACAGTTATCAGTATGTGCACTAAATAGTCGCTTTTAATGACTAAGGGTAAAATCATTAATATCGCCAACAAACCCAAGGTAGCTTGAGGCCGATTGACAACTTTTTTGATTACTTCTATCACCACGTCCACCTACACTTTCTGCTGAATGTTTTTACCGAGTAGACCAGTAGGTTTGAGCAGTAGAATAATTATCAGTAAGCCAAAAGCAATCGCATCTCGGTAGCCCATCGATAGATAAGCAGCTCCCAGATTTTCGACCACACCTAACAAGAGCCCTCCTAGCATGGCGCCGGGAATACTGCCGATTCCGCCGAGCACGGCTGCCGTAAACGCTTTTAATCCTGCGGTGTATCCCATGACCGGGTATACTGCATCATAGTAGAGTCCAACAAGAATGCCTGCTGCAGCTGCCAAAGCCGAGCCAATCCCAAAGGTCAAGGAAATAATGTTATCTACATTAATGCCCATTAATCTGGCACTATCCACATTATGTGAAGTGGCACGCATCGCTATCCCCAACTTACTCTTCTGCACAAACAAATACAATCCCACCATCAGCAAAATAGAAATCAATAAGGTATATATCTGCATGCTGCTTAGGGCCACATTTCCAACTTGAAACGTCGTTATCTGAAACGAAGGTGGAAATGCACGGGTTTGAGTACCCCAAACTAATTGAGCAAAGTTAGTTAAGAAAATTGAAACCCCTAAAGCGCTTAATAAGGGGGCAATTTTTGCAGAATTTCGGAGGGGGCGATAGGCTATCCGCTCCACGATAATCCCCAGGAGAGCTACAATGACCATAGATATAAGCATGGCCGGTATCAATCCCAAATGTGCCCGTTTCACTAGAAATAAACCAATGAAAGAACCAATCATGAAGATGTCCCCATGAGCAAAATTGATGATTTTCAATATGCCATATACCATCGTATAGCCTAGGGCGATCAGAGCGTACATACCGCCAGCAGTTATCCCATTAACAAGTTGCTGAAAAAACATGGCACACCTCTTTTCTGGATGACTTTTATTTCTGAAAGGAGTGTGGAGTTATTCCACCCTCCTTCCAAATTAAACTATATATTTTTACTTTTTATAGATTTGGAATTTACCATCTTTAATAATTAACTTAATAGGTTGTTTGAGGCAGTCTCCATTTTTGTCAAAAGTTGTAGTTCCAGTGGCACCTTTGAAATCTTTCAACGTTGTCATCCACTCGTTAATTTTTTTACGATCTTCGCCGCCATTTTTGACGGCTGCAAACATAATGTTAGCGGCATCATAAGCAAAAGCTGCCCAAATATCTGGTTCTTGTCCCCACTTAGTTTTATAGGAATCTATGAAAGCTTTAGCTTCGGGATAGTCTGCGGAACTATGGAAAGCCCCGATAACCCGAATACCTTCGGCATCTGGCCCGCCGAGTTGGATTAAGGCGTCTGAGTAAAGACCATTAGATCCAAACACTGGCAGGTCTATGCCAAGCCGCTTACCCTGTTTGACAATCATCGCTGTTTCATTGTATTGCCCTGCAATGAATAAGGCATCAGGTGCAGTATTCTTTAATTTAGTTAGAATCGCACTGAAGTCTTTAGTTTCACCAAGGTTGTAAGGCTCCTGCATCGTAACTTTAGCGCCTAATTCTGTTACCTTTTTGTTGTAAACATCGGCCAACCCTTTACCGTAATCATCGTTCTCATAAAGAATAGCTATTTTCTTAAAACCTTCGTCTATGGTCCATTTTGCAACAAATTCACCATCGTAGGCATCTGTAGTTATGTCGCGGAAAGTAAATGCACCTGCAGCCGTAACGGCTGGTGACGTTGAACCATAAGCAATATGTGTCATTCCAACTCGGTTGTATACGGGTGCTGCGGCTAAAGTACACGAACTATTATAATCTCCAAGAACCCCCAAAACAGCGGGATCTGCCACAAACTTATTAGCGATCGCTGCCGCTTCTTTGGGGTCAGCTTTATCGTCTTCTACAAGCAAATCTACTTGTTTACCATTAATCCCACCCGCTTTATTGACTTGGTCAACTGCCAATTCGACAGCTTTCTTTATTGTCCCCCCCGTCTCAGCGATCGGACCGGTAAACGGCCCTGCTAAACCGATTTTAATTTTACCTCCAGTTGCTGCTTTTTGGCTATCAGTTGAAGCGCTTTTTGTTCCACATCCGGAGATAGCTAAAGATAATACGAGACCCGCGACAAAAATCTGTGTAAACTTTCTTTTATTCCTCAAGAACATAAAAATACCCTCCTTCTTAACTTATTCGTCATTAATAAAATTTAATGGAGCCTCCTCAAGCAAACAAGGATAACTCTACATTTTCGTAGACCTACCTCTTTGCTAACTTACAAACCCCCTTTCTGGGATTTCTTCAGCATACTACTAACAAAACCCACTATAAAAATAGAGGTCTACTTGCGGTATGCTTTTGGTTTAAAATTGGTCTGGACAATTCTCTATAGTTTATATTCGTGATATCTTTTAAAATTCCTGCAATATTATGAATAATTTTATTTATTTTATTTACATTATTGTATATCAAAATCCCATGCGCATTTCCTGTTTGCTTTTCATCAAATTCACCCCTCTCCATCTCCTAAAAAAAACAAATGACGCTTTTGAATAATCAAAAGCGCCATTGCTTTAAGAATCTCGTTCATTTTCCGGCTGGTATAATAGTGGTCTGGACAATTTCAATGAATGTAATATTCGTCATTTATTTATAAATTCCTGCAAGATATACGAATATCTACATATTTATTTTATCAATGAATTCCATTTCAGAAATCCCATATTGTAAAACTCATTACCCTATTAGAAATCCATTACATAGTCGATCTGCAGGATCGGAAATCAAATGTTGATACCCTGTAATAAATGCCGTACCAGTAATTTGAGAAATAACAGCTGGAATATCGCCAACCTTTGTTTGGGAAATAATTTTTCCTTTAAAAGTAGTTCCAATGATACTCTCATAGATAAATTCTTTCCCTATCTCTAATTGATTTTTATGAAATAATGTTGCCATTTTGGCCGTTGTACCGGTACCACACGGAGATCGGTCAAACTGTCCATTTCCGAAAACAACAACATTTTGGGCATGAGCTCCTGGACTGCGCGGTGGTCCATATATTTCAACCAAATCGACTGAATTCAAGTGAGTTAATTCCGGGTGGCACACTTTGATTTCTTTATTTACCTGATCCTTAATATACTTTCCTATTTCGATAATCTCTCCTATTTTCTCAGAAATAATATCTATATTTAAATAAGCTGCATCTACTAGAGCAAAAAAGTTGCCGCCGAAGGCAATATCCACTGGCACAGTACCTATCTTTGGAATATTGATTTTTACCCCTTCCTGATATAAAAAGGTTGGAACGTTTTCTATAGTTACACTCATTGCCTTGCCATCATGTACCTCAACAGTAGCTCTGACAAGGCCTGCCGGAGTATCGAACACGATTTTAGTTTCAGGTTCTTCAACTTTCACGAGTCCGATTTCAACTGCCATAGTAGCTGCTCCCATACTTCCATGCCCGCACATATTCAAGTAGCCGCCACTATCCATAAATATGATTCCCAAATCTGCTCTCTTATCGATCGGTTCCATAATAATTGAACCAAACATATCTCTATGCCCACGTGGCTCATGCATAAGCATTGTACGGATTTGATCGTTATTTAATGCTAAATATTCTTTTTTCTCTGACATCGTTGAGCCTGGTATTGGTCCAACACCACCAACAACGATACGAGTTGGTTCACCCGATGTATGAGAATCAACAACAAAGATGTGTTTTTTGGGCTGCATATTCTCCTCCTCTTACTTTTTGATACTTATCAGACCTACATCCCGCTACGCAGCACCACTGATGAATGACTAATCTCAAACATCTTTGTTCGAGTCATGGCCCAGCGCTAACAAGAAGGCTAATTCGGCGAAGACAGTGTCTGCAAGAAGGCTAATACGTGCGAAGACAGTGTCTTCGTGGGCGCAAGCCGAGTTTTCTTTAAAATTCGTTATACTGACTTTTTGGCAAACCACCTTTCTTGAATTTATGCAGTATACCTCCATCGAACTAAAATTTAAAAAATCAATTTTTGACTCAGGTATGAACCTGGTTAGATATTGGTCTGGACAATTCTATTTTGAATATATTCGCTATTATATTTAAAATTCCTGTAAATTTATTTGATAAATTTAATTAATATTTTTTCATAGCGAGGGAAAAAATGTAGGTCTGAATATGTTAGACAGATTGTCTATCATATTCAGACCTAGTTTATGACTCAATCGACCAATTCCAACCCTGTTTCTCCATGATCTTTTGTGCTTTCAAATCCCAGCCAACTGGTTGGCCATTTAATAACGTCATAATCGTTCCAACGCTCAGACGCCCAAAGGTAAAGGCCTGGGCCCTCTCACTTGCCATGTGTGCCAAATGATGAAGCAGCTTTTGCTCTCCGAGGAGCAAGAGTTCTGAGGTGGCACCTTCGGTCGTTGGAAACCCTGCCAGATATTTTAAGGTGTCTAGATTAACTCCTGCTAGTGCGGCATGCGTCAGTAATATTTCCATTCGGGCATCTGCAACACGATTATGAGTTTGGAAAATTCCTCCAGAAACTTTAATGAGCTTTCCAATGTGACCCAATAGAATAACCTGTTCAATCCCCCGGTAGGCCGCTTCTTCCAGTAGAAAGCCCACAAAATTACTCATTTGAATCACAGCTTCGGTGGGGACCCTAAAACGCTCGCTTGCTACCCTATACCCATAGTGCCCTGGCGTGAGCACTATGGTTTTATGTCCATAAGCTACTGCCTGGTCCAATTCCGGTAGAATGGAAGTTTTAAACGCTTCTTCGGACATTGGTCGGACAATCCCACTTGTCCCCAGGATAGATATTCCTCCAATAATCCCCAGCCTTGGATTAAGGGTACGCTTGGCGGTGACAGCTCCAGCTGGGACCTCAATAATAATTTCAAGTTCTTCTTTGGGGAAGACCTCCCGAACCGCTTCACGGATCATCTTTCTTGGTACCGGATTAATGGCACTTTCACCAACCGAGAGGGCCAATCCTTTTTTGGTGACGGTCCCAACCCCTCGACCCCCTCGGATGCGAACCTCACCTTGAGGAGAAATATAGCGCACGATCGCATGGATCTCAAGCCCATGAGTTATATCCGCATCATCTCCACCGTCTTTGAGAATACTTGCCCTAGCCTCTGGATATCTAGTGTCGCCCCCATGGATAGGCATAGTTAAACGCGCCGAATTCGGTAGTGGAATCTCTACCTGCTCAGCTAAGCTATCCCCTCTGAGAAGCAGACAAGCCATTTTTGCCGCACCCGCTGCACAACTTCCTGTGGTATATCCTTCTCGCCAAGTATGTCGATCTTTATCTCGTGTCATTGTTTCTCTCCCACAATCCTAACTTATTTTGAATTCAAGCATTTTAGGTATGTCTAAAAGCTGCAGTTGAATCGATTTTGAGTTCACCCCTTTGATGATAAATTATAGCATAATGCTCATAGAAAGATTTAACCTTACCACGTCATAAAACCTGTGTGTTGTTTTAAATTTCGTACTTTAGTCCTATTCATATATGACTAACGACATATCTACTTATTTCTCTTCCTCTTGTAAACTATAGAAAAAAAGTCTAAAGGAGCTAACGAACAATGTATGGAAAAGCAAATAAACCTGGCACTTTGCAAACCGCACAAATGGTGTGTGAAGAAAAAGATTCTCCCCCTTTGGATAGTGAATGCATGACTCGAATGATGACACCCGAAGATTGGGCGAAATATGGACCCTTGAAGATCACAAGTGAGATAAAAAAATGCAAAAATCGAAAGTAATCTAAGGAGTTCATCCCTCGTCCGGCCATCCAGTATGCGACCGGCTTTTCTTTTGCCTACCTTTATCTCGCGCATAGTAAATGTGAAGCATTAGTCGCTTCAATTATATTGCAAGGCATATGACTTATATAAATAAGGATTAATAAAAACTAACTATCTGGGGATATTAAACTCTGAATTCAATTTAAGGAGGAATACTAATGTCAAATCAAGCAAAAAAAATGCCGCAACCTAATGGAGGAATCAAATGCGTTGTTAACACTTGCCATTATTATGGCTCAGGCGATCATTGTCATGCTGACAAGATCGAAGTTCAATCTCCTAATGCCAGTACTACTGAAATGACAGACTGTGCGACATTTCTCCCTGAGTAACTGAGTAACTAATTAACTACTTGACCCCTTATTGAGTAACTATAACTTTTACACAACCGATAATTTAAGGCTTGTCCAATTGGACAAGCCTTAAATTTGACAACCCTTGTAATTTATTATTATTCACCCTTTTTGCTCAATAGTCCAGCAGATGCAATAAACTTCAAGGCTTCTTCGGAGGAAACGTCGATCAGTTGAACTTGTTCTTCCGGAACGAGGATGAGATTCCCAGCCCACTGCATTGACTGCATTAAATAAACTGCCACGTAACCCTTTGGAATAAATGCGCTTTCTTCGTCATTCGTGAGAAATCCCAAAAGCTTAAATTCATTGGACACATTGACTATAACTAAACGCGAGAAACCCTTTTTATTCGCTGAAAAGGAATTCACAGTATCTTTAATAATTCCATAGATACTACCAAGAAGTGGCACTTTTATTAAGATTTTATCCACATAATTTAATAGTCGGTTCGTCAACCAGTTTGAGGCTAGTAAACCCACTAGGAAAATCACAGCAAGTGTAACAAGCACTCCGAACCCAGGAAAGTATAAACCAGCACGTTGCAGTAACCCTTTAAATAATCCATCAGTTACTTTAAAAAATTTATATAAAATGTAGAATGTAATCGTTATAGGAGTTAGGACAAAGAGACCCTTTAGAAAAATCCCAATAAATCTTTTCAAATTTACTCTCTCCATTTGGAAATATTGAAGATATTGATATTACAAAAATTTAATTATATATTAGTTTATCCCTTATAATGCGATTCTATGCATCCTATGATATTCCAATACACCCGAGAGATTGGAAGATTACAGCCCCACCAAGAAAGATGATTAATAAAGAGGAGACAATGGCTAAGCGATTGAAAATCTGCCAACGTTCTAGTTTTTTCACGGTATGACTGGCTCGGACAACAAGCACAGCGATCGCGACCATTGTAATTGCACCGCCAATCGAAAAGGCACCAACTAGTCCTAATCCTAAGGGAATCTTTTCAGCCGATACAGCTGCAAGTAGAATTACTAAGGCGCTTGGGCAAGGAACTATTCCGGTAAAAAAACCTGTCAAGAATAGATTTGAACGGGAGGAGGGAACGGAATTGGGCTCTAAATGGTGATGGTTACAATGGCTCGTACAATTATTACTTTCATGTGTCCTATTAGTTTTTTGTTTAGCCTCATGATAGTCAAAAATCCTTTGAGTTATAATACTTAGTCCAATGTAAATGACGACAATTCCAGAAATAAGTTGAAACCAATGGATTAGATTTTCAGGCACTATTACCTTAACTGCCGAAGAAGCGGAAATGGCTATCAAAGTAATCGAGAGTGTATGTGCCAACGCAGAAATCAAACCTATCTCAATGGCATCTTTGATTTTGGCACCTGAAGAAATTAAGTATGCTGTGATTATTCCTTTACCATGACCAGGTTCCAATGAATGAAGGGCTCCTAGACCAATTACTACGGGCAAAGTATACATTAAATCCATAAAGATTCCTCCTCAACAATGCTAACTATATATATGCAGGCATGTCATGTAACTTTCCATCCTACAAATTAAGTAAGCAAGAGGATAAATATCCTATAAAGAAAACTTTGATATTATGATATAAAAGGCCTATACTCGGATAAGAGCAAGAAATAGTAAGCATTTTGAGATATTATGTCTGAGATTAGTTGTTCTCCTATCTTACCTAGTCCTTCTAATAAGCCTATTTTTCGTTTCTTGGCTGATATAAAACTCATTAATTAATATGTCGAGTCTTTCACTTAATCTTACCACTCTCGGATCTGTAAGATCTTTATCCAAAGCAATTTTTTGCATTTGTAATCTCAAATCTTCAATTTGTTCATGGACCATGAGTTTCACTTTTAGAACATCTTCTTTCATAAAAAAATAGAACACTTGGATATTTTAGTACAATGGAACAGTAACATCAACCGTATAAAAGGTAATGTGTTGTCGAAATATTACAATTATACCCAGTTACCAAATATATTATGGAATTTCGAAGCTCATTATGATTTCCAGCAATCACCTAGTGAACGAATTTGGCAAATAAGCTATGATGCTTGACGATACAAACCTTCCAGTAAGGGAGTGGTGAAACAAAAAACAGCGCATTAAAGAATCATCTATTATTTGAGACACCATGAAGGATGGTATAAACATTAAAAGCAATATAAACGACAAAACTTAAAGAAATTATAATAAGGAAAGTTATAAATAGGCATCCGAATAAAGTTGTTGGGTGTTCCTCAGCTGCTTCTAAATCAATCTCTTTGCGCTTTTCATCGTATTTATTGCGTTCATACTGGTCATTTAATATTTCATATGCTTCGACAATTTCCTTAAATCTCTCATCAGAGCCTGTTTGAGAACTGATATCTGGATGCCAAATCTTCATAAGTCTTCTGAAAGCCATCTTAATTTCATCCGTCGTAGCATATTCATTAATTCCAAGTATTGAATAGTAATCTTTCATGGAGTCACCCCCGAGGTTTCTTAAATCCTAACTCTCTCTTATGTCTTATCTTTTCCAAAGTTAATTTAAATATTTAAACCAAACCCTGAAACCATTGAACCTCATTTATACCCTACCCCAGGGATAAGACTAATGATGCCGATACAAACACCAATCGGGCAGAACTTTTTAACATATTTTCAGCATCCTTGCAGGTTTTTCGACTTATCTCACGAATTACTACTATAGAGGTGATTAATTTTGAAGACTCAATATCTAGTAATTCCGATCTCGAATGAAAAAAGGCAACGTCTTACGTATGTATGTGATAAATTAGGCATTTCGATTGAACAATTTTTTGACACTGCGCTCCGTGAAGGGGAAATGGAAATACTTAGTAACGAGGCATTAAAACCCGGTGGTGTGTTTTGGAATGATGATGAACAAACATTTAAGAAGGACGCTGAATAGGCGTCTTTTCTACTGGGAGTGTCAAAATACCTCTCAATATAATATAATATATTTTGGTTGTTCTACACGTCAGAATCTTCATCCTATTATTAGTCAAATGCCTCAAATAATAGCGCTTCGAGTTCAAACTTATGCACAGAAAGGTGGTGAATAATATGTCTGACATCAACACATCTGACTTAGCGAACTTGGCTGAGAACCTAGAAAATGCTGAGAAATCCGAGAAATCTATGAGTATGGTAAGCTTTAAAGATCTGTTTACACCTGATTTTATGACTACTTATACTGACTTTGCTAATTTCAGTGAGCTACTCATAAATGGTAAATTCAATGTAAATAGCCTAGAGGAATTCTTGACAATTCTAGATAAAAAGTTTGATAAATTTATTAAGAAAAGAACTAAATTTCAAAGCTGGGAAGAGATGCAGTCAACCGCGGTTGCTGATTATCTGAAGAAAAAATAGATTAAAACTCAACAGACATTAAATGAACCGATCGCTTTGGGCGGTCGGTTCTCAGATTCGTCATATTCATATTAACACCTTAAGAAAAATTCCTTGACAAAGAAATACTGATATTTGAATGCAATTCTTAAGCGAGTTGAGGATTTTATTTTACTTAAATTATTCGAATATGCTTATTATTTTCTCATAACATTATAAGGAAGGAGTGAGAAAGGATGGGGGATAAAAGCCCTAAAAAGGAGACAAAAAAGCCAAAGCAACCTAAAAAGCCGAAGTGAACTCATACAAATTTAAAATATTTTAGGTTTGCAGATACACTATTGGAATACCACCAATAGTGTTTTCTGTTCATCCTAAATCCCGCGAAGAATTAACATATACCAGTATTTTAGCCATGAAAATGGCGAAAATACTGGTATATGTTCGTAATATAGCTTGAAATCATAGCCTTGTATATGTTAATATATTATCATAAAAATAGCGTATGGAGGGATGTTCATGACCAAGTTATCACAGCCATCCTATGCGTCAGTTCCGATGCCGGAGAAGAACGTGTCCCACAAGGTCATTAAAGGCAACGAGTATGTCTATCATATCGGCCAGGGGTACCGAAACAGCAAAGATCAGCCGACTAGCCATCAGACGACCATTGGCAAATATGAAAAGGAAACAGGCATGCTGATCCCCAACGACAATTATTTCAGGATTTACGGCAG
>LOEW01000310.1 GCA_001516045.1 Desulfosporosinus sp. BRH_c37 | reverse complement strand
ATCGAATGGAACACGATTTGAGGCTCGTGATCACAAAGGATACCGAAGGAAAAGCAGTCATGATTCTAATCAACGATTTCAACATCACGGCTGAAGAGATTGGTGTAATCTATCGCTTCAGATGGCAGATAGAACTTTTCTTCAAGTGGATCAAGCAACATTTGACGATTAAGCACCTTTTCGGCAAGAGTAAAACCGCAGTCGTTAATCAATTGTTCATCGCCTTAATCACTTATTGTTTGATGACTTTGATCAAGTATAGATCGGCCTACTCAGGTCGGTTGCTAAATATACAACGACTCCTGATAACGTGTTTATTTGAGTCCTTCACCTCCTTTGTGCAAAAGCTCTACATGAAGAATGGCAAATCCACAAAAGGACGTCAGCGACATGATTCGGAACGAATCTATGAAGAAACTTTGAATCGAGTACTTTCTGGAGAGATGGATGACCTTATCTATAGCACCGAGATTTTAGACATATAAACCTATAAATGTGAAAAACTGTGGATAAGAACTACCTCTTAGGTGGTGGTTGACATCCTCAGGTTGGAAAAGGTTGATTGGATGTATGTACCAAATAATATCAATAATACCATAGGGATAATTATCCATATACCCTTTTGACAAGCTCAGATTATTTTGATGCAACCCTAGTGTTTTAATATATAAAAGTTCATCGGATATATAGGAAAATCCTTCTTTAATAATATGGATGAATTTGGCGGGTGGGTCTTTTCTTTCGCCGTTATTAAAGTGAGACCTATCGTGAAATTGTTAGAATATCATGGATAATTAAGCAAAGATTTCTGATATGATAAAATTGGAATACTCGAACTGAAGGCCAATCTTTCAGTTCTTTTACATACAGGGGGTCAGCATTGATGAAGGCCAAACAGATCAAAATGTATAGCTTTGGAAGATCATGTATCAAAGACGGAATTATTACTTTTGATAACTTGGAACATAATATAATAACATTAACAGAAAGCTTTCTCACAATGGCTCTCGAATGTTACATAGAGACAAAACTAGAAGAAGGACAATTAATTGGGTTTTTAATGCAATGCGAGTGAGTAACATGATTTTATTAAGTTAAGGGATGTGAAAATATTGAAAAAATCATCAAATCCAATAGACATATTTAATTAGGATAAAAACGGCGGTTTATATTAATTGCCCTTTCTATGATAGTAATGAAAATTGCTGTTTAAGTAGCAAAAATCCCCGTTTTGAATCTGCAAAATCATCAAAACACACCGTTTTTCACTTGTGTAAAGGCACAGAAAGATACGTCGATTGTCCATTTTATAAAGTCTGAGAAAAGATTGCCAAAGTTCGAAGAGGTGACCATAATGTTTATCACATTCCCAGTAGATGAGAAAACAAAGGCTCGACTAGACGCCGTTTGCAAATCGCTCAATATTTCACTTGAAGAATGGTTCGAAACTTATTTGAAAGCATCGGAATTCGATGTGTTGGTAAAGTTTCTGGACAATCCGGAAGACCAAACATCATGGATGTGGGACGAGAAATCATGTCAGTTTGTTAGACGTTCTGAGGCTGAGTAAACTAAAATATTGATCTTGGGACATTAAGGAAATACAGTCGGGATAAACAAAAAACGATTAAACAATGGAAATGCGTTAACTGCTTCAACCTGATTGAAAGTTGCATTATTTACTTGGAGTAGATTAAGACCACGCGTTCATTTGAGGGAGTTAATGATGAGGGGAAAAAATAAAACTAATGTAATAAGTTATTTGACTTATTCTCAATTATTTGGGCAAAAAATGGATTACGGAAAAATCGAAGATAAAATTAAAGAAACAAGTATATATGGACTACTCCCAATATTATCTCAGTTAGCGTCAATCCGTCCAGAGTCGCAGAGATACGAAATATTTAAAATGGATTTAAGGAAATATCTTATTGAAACTCTCGAAATGACGTGCTCGGCGAACGATGAGAATCGAGAGGTAATGGAACATATAAAGAATGAAATAGATAAGAGTTTATCAAGTACAGTGGCATTTTCTCCTCAGGGAATACTTTTCTTAATGAAGCATGTTATTGTTTTAAGTAAAGATGAGTCGGCGGTTGGATCGGTGCAATTAACAGACAACTACCTAAAAGCTTTAATATTGTTACTATCAGTTTCCGATTACCTCTATCATAGTGATAAAGAACCTTTATCGGAGATATTTAGTAGCTACTTATTCAATAATAATGAAGATTTGGGAGTAATCCTTAGCCGTAATTTACTTATCTACATAGAACTGGTTAGAGATCCAGATCTTATAAGTGATCCATCATTTGTTGATATCAATAAAGATTTTTCAGATAAATATAAGTGCACTCTGGAAGATTATATCCTTACAGTTTTTGGCGTTTATGCATTGTACTTAAGCAGAATCCCAGAAAAAAACAGAATTACACAAGACTGGTTCCAAGATATTGAAGAGGCTTTCCGTTTAACGAGACTCAAGGAAGTGGCTCAAGAAATTATAAATCCGTTGATATTTTCAATTGATGAAGGCAGAGAAGAACTTTCAACAACATATCAAGATCCATGGGATTATAGATTTTTTGGTAGAAAACCTCTAATTAAAATAAAAGACAATATCTTTTTTCCTGTAAGCTTAACTTTTTTGGAACACTGTTTAACAGATGGATTATATTGGAAGATAAGAAGTTGCTACCCAGATGAAGATAATAGTTATAGAACTTTTTTTGGAGAACCATTTCAGAGATACGTATGTTCACTAGTTAGAGAATCATGTAACAAAAGCCAAATACCTTATCAAATAATTGAAGAGTTTTATTATTCCAAAGGTGGGACACGCTCTCCGGATATTATGGTTACTTTAGGGACTAAACTTTTAGCTTTTGAATGCAAAGCCAAAATGCTTAATTTCAAGAAATCCGTAATTGAAGGTGACCTTGATAGTATTGAAAAAGATCGTATAGGTATGACAGTAACTCCAATGATTCAGTTGTATAATCGTGTGAAAGAATTACTTTCAGGCGCTTCAAAGAAAGTTGATTTCTCAAAAATTAATGAAGTATATTTAATAGTAGTAAACCAAGGATCATTTCCAAACTTTGTCCCTTTGCGAGTAAAAACCGAAAAGGATTGGGCTAACCTAAAGGGAATTTCAATAAAAGTCAATTTCTTTTCAGTGAGTGTTGCAGAACTTGAGATGCTCTGTTCAGTTATCGAAAAACGAAAGCCTATTTTTAGAATATTGGATCATAGAAAATATTTTCCTAATCAATCGTTCAAACAATTCATACATACACAACATCCTAAGCTTAAACTTCCACAAGTTTTAAATAAAGCGAAAATAATATTTAAAGAGTTAAAGAAAGACATCTTTGTAAGATAGGATTAAGGAACAATGGAAGGAATTAACCACTTAGAATGAATAATCTATAAGACCATTTATATCTAATGATATGGGTATCGTTGTGCATTTAAACCTTGGAATAAATGGGCGAACTAAGCAAATATTTCTGCTATAATAAAATCATAACTCTCGAACTGAAGGTCAATCTTTCAGTTCTTTTATTATAGGGGGTCAACATTGATTTTGGCGGTTACTGACACCCTGAAAATCAAATAACTTACTATAAAAAATATTGTAAAATAATCATTGACATATATGTATAAAGTGTAGTATTATTGCAACAGGGATAGATATACTCATTTTTAATTTATCCTTAATTTACCAGAAAGGTTGGTGATGAATATAAGAATTTGACCTGCAACACTTTATATTTTCGGTATAAGTGCTGTACAAGAAGAAGCACTTTTTTTGTTGTCTTTTAAGTGGTAAAAAGGCAAATAAAAAAACACAGGATATCTGTGTCCATTTTTCTAAATATTTAACTTGTATGGATTCTATCCAACAGGTTTAATATGATATTGCTCTCAAGGGATAGGACTGTCCTTTTTTGGCTATATTCTGACAACATTATTAAAGATGTGTTGCCATTGCTTGTGTTACTCTAAGTCGTTCATTAGGTACATAAGAGATTCTTCGAATATTACATCCAACTCACTGTGTTAAATTCACTATTGGTATTATAACACCAATTCCACAGAAAATACATGGCTTTCAAGATAAAACATAAAAAGTTGATCTTTGATAAAAAAATAGGTTGATTCAATAGTAAGGGGCAGGTATGACGTATACCATCAATTGACAGTCCTGAGCTGCGCCTTATGGTCACCTACTACAAATAGAGAAAAACAAATAATAAGAGGAGATATGATTCTATGACAATTGACCAAACAATGAACCAAATTCTAAAATTGAAGATAAAGCAATTTAAAGATAATGAGCTAGAGGTTGATCGGGATAAACTGATGAATTATTCAACGCTAATGCGAGAATCTGAAGTATTAAGGATTGTCAAACATCTCAATCCCGACAATACAAAGCCAGCGTCTAAACGCTCGAATTATCCTTATATTAAGAACGTTATAATTACTGATATTGGTGAGGAGGTTGATCTATATAAGGATTCTAAAGGGTACTTGAGCTTTAATGAAGATAAATTTAAACGCCTTATGGCTAGTTCCGGGAACATACGCAATTCCAAGGCGGCATTCGTTAAAGAATCATTATTCGATAAGGCAAATGATATATTGCTTTGTGGTTTGCCTGTTGATCAGAAGTATGATGTTTTTGCCAAATTTAGTAGTTACTATGCTTTATGCTCCACTGATTCCATTCCTTTAACCTTCCTACCTAATATCGTGATTATAGATGATTTTAAGCATAAAATCGAAGAGACCTTTGATTTGGTAAAAGAAACAGGTAAAGATCAATATGAGGTAGTAAATAATCAGAAGCATGAAACGGAGATCATGCCATTCGATGGTGCTGGTCTGCTATCCGTAGAGTGCGCTTTAAAGTTTTGTAATGATTTGGGAATTGATATCAGTCAAGTTGGAGAAGAGGAGAGCAAGAGCAAGAGCAAGATTCCTGCCTGTTGGCAATTCAGATTCATTCCGTGTGGAAAGGGAGATCTATTTACCTTCGATATTAAAGGATTCACAAAAGAAAAAGGTGTTAAGCAAATCACTGACATGTGGGGAAGGGCTTGGGATTTATTCGATGCCGAGGGGAATCTATTAATCGATGTTGTGCTAACAAAGTCTCAGTTTAAGTTTCATAAGTTATATGCCAGTTATGATGCTTGGTTCAAGGTTTTCACAACTGAAATCCCATGGATATAAAAGAACCTTCAATATATCGGCATACTCGGACGCAAAACATCTCAATGATAGTACCGTACTGAGCTATCAACCCCTTCAGACGCTGTCATTAAGTCAAGATCAGGTTGAAAAACTATGCTATAAGACGGTTAACACATACAAAAAGATTAGAAATGATATTATGGAGTTTGTGAAATATAGGGGTATGGTAGATAAGGCTGATGAAGAAACGGGTGAAATACAATTCCAGGAAGAGCAGTATTTACCGCCCTATTATGAAGCGCTTAAGGCCAACGTAGATTTATTTAATGATGACTACATACAAAGCAAAATTAAAGATGATCTAAAAGGCTTTAGGAATCGAAGTTGTAAAGGCATGTTGTTTTTGCGAGGTTCATTCCAAACGCTTATACCTGATCTCGTTGGATTGGCTCAATATGCGTTTGGGTTAAAGGTAACAGGAGTATTAAAGAAAAATGAGGTCTATAATCAGTTTTGGTATTCTAAAAAAGTTGGAAGGATTGCCTTATGTCGATTCCCTCATATTGCCAGAGAGTGGAAAGTCGTCGAGGTAGTTAAGCCGGATTGTGACGATGCAAAATATCTTGATCATACCAGTGAGGGTTATGCCATCAACATATGGGACAGTACAGCATTAAGGCTAGGAACAGCAGATTTTGATGGAGATCACATATACGGTATCGCTGAGGGTAGGCTCCTGGAGGCTATTGCCAAACAAGAAAGTAATACTATTCTACATATCCCACCAGAGCAAACAGAAGAAGAGAAGAAAAAGCCAATACTTACTTATCCTATCAATGATATGGATAAACTTATTGAAACAGATTGCAATGGGATGAAGGGCGGCATTGGTCAATGTGTAAATGATATCACTACCCTTTGGAGCTTACCGCAATCAGAGCAAAGAGATAATTATTATAAAATTATGAGCGTTATTGGTGCACAAATCATTGATTATGCTAAGACGGGTATCCTAGCCAATACTCCTAAAAATATAAAGAAATTCTTGAGTAAGCACAAATTACCCTACTTTATGGGTTACAAATATTCCAAAGAGTTTACCAAGGAAAAAAGAATAAATGCTAATAGGAAAATTAAAGGATTGTCTGAGCCAATTGAAAAATTGAATCGAAACCAATGCACGGTCAACATGATTTGCTGGTATCTAGAGAAACAATTTGCTGAGATTGATAAGGCAGCGGAGGATAATCAAAATAACTTCGAATGGCAAAAATTATTAAAAGCAAAAGATAAACCCAATCCATACTCTAATACTTATAAAGCAATAGAAAAAATGATGGAAGAGTTTAATGGAATGCATAGCCAATTATCACAAAGTAGAATATTCCTCACTCAAGCGCACGATGTAAATGATAGCAATTATAAATACAAAATCTTCTATGATTATGTTAGAAATTCCCTTTTATCATTGTGTCGTGCCAATGTTGACCTCGATAAAATTCTAGACTATCTATTGATTATCTGCTATACAGACAAGAAGTATGTTGACAAAGCTATTCTTTGGAATTGCTTCCCTGATGAAATGGTTAGTAGGGCTAGGGGTGAGTATTTTCTTGAGAAGGATTTTGACACAAGTGTATTTGAACTTAAGGCGAAAAAAGCAAAGAAAAAGATAGAAAAAAATAATATGGCGAGTGAATTAGTAAAAGTTAACCTCAGTATCGATCAAGAAACAAAGGATGATAAGGGGAAAATAATACAGACCAAAAAGATTAATATTGATGTTGCTAACACTAAGGTTAATATCTATCAATCTGAAGTAAGTTACATAAATCAAGCAGCCATAACCAGTGAGCAAAAAAGAGTATTGCTTGTATTGCTGGCAATAAATAGGCTACATAAACAAAATGATGCAAGGTTCTTTATATGTCCGGGGAAAAAGAATAAAATAACCCCTTCCCACATCTGCAAATTAGCGAACATAAGCATTCGTGAATATGAAGAGATCATGAAGAGTTTGCACGGTAATGGATTTTATCTTTCCCCAACAGGTCAAACCAATCTATTAATTGATATTCCTTTTATGGCTGATGGTAAAGGGACTCCCCTTTATACAATTTCTGATCTCAACAATATTAAAAAATATTTCAAAATTCTATTGACTAAGATATCTTAAAAGGATATAATATTTACCGTTTTTATAAACTCTTAATTTTTACCTCTGTCTACCCCTTAGTAATGCAACTGTAACAACGATTTCTGGGGATTGTGTAAATATTAATAATGGAAGTAAGAAAAATGGCAAAAATAATTAAAATATATTTCATATTATGGAAAGGAGTGGATATAGGTGAGAAAAGAGGAAATAAGAATGAGACTCAATCAGTATTTCTTGGATGAAGGAGTAACCGCCAAACATGTAGCCAAGATATTGCAGATTCACGAGTCAGTATTATCAAGATTCCGCAAGGATAAAACAGATCTTTACCCTGAGACGCTGGATGCAATTGAGCAATTTTTAAGTGTTAAGGCTTATTAATCCGGTGACAATAAACCTTATAGGAAAAATTCAAATAATAAGGAGAGTTTACAATGCAACAACAATATTCTGAAGAGGAAATCTTTGGTATAGATCTAGAAAAAAATTACGAATGCTTTACGTTCACAGATGATGACGGTAATACCATATATCTCTATGATCGAAAACGCGAACCTCATTAATCCGGAATTTCAATGTAAAGGTGCAGCCAGCTAGTTGCACTTATCTAATAAGATTTTTGGCTATCAGCCAATTTATTATTATTTTTCTTTTATTCACTTCTTCGTTCTTATGGAGTAGTTAGTTTTTATCAACTGACTACTTCAACTTTTTAGAAAAGGAAGTGAAAATACACTCTAGGTGGTGAGCAACAAATGACGGGTTAAGCTAGAAGGACAAAAAGACAAATATAAAAAGTTGGTATAATCCAACTAAATGAAGCGAGTCAAAGGAAAAATAGTAAATATGCTGTGAAAGGAATTACAAACCCTCCTCCGGCGTATTAAAAGATAGGAGAAAGTATGGGGAAAAAAGAACTGACGGAAGAAGAGGCAATAATTGAAGCTCAAAAAATAAAAATAATTGAGAAATATTTCGATGAAGAAAGTGGAGCTTTTGATGTTTATAAGTGTGTAATAGGCATACTTGAAGAATATAAACTCGTTTATGCGGAAAGTATAGGATTTTACATATTTAACGCAAAATATTGGGAGAGAATCGGAGACATTTTTGTAAGCAACATAATTTTAGAAGAACTTGGCCCATTATATATACCCAAATACGTAAGAGATACAATGGATGGGCTAAGATCAAAAAACCCGATAAAAATGGAAGATCTAAATAAAAATAGGAATCGAATGGTATTATCAAATGGAACACTTGATATATCTGACAGAAAAAACCATATTTTTTATGAGGGGAAGTTTTTCAAAGAAGACTATGCCACTATTCGAATTGGATGTAATTATGATCCCGATGCTCAATATCCCATGTTTCAAAAGTATATTAATGAAGTATTAAATGATGATCCTGAATTAATTCAATTGATGCAAGAATTCTTTGGATATTGCTTGACTACCAGTACAAAATATGAGAAGGCATTTATATTACTCGGTGAGGGTTCAACTGGGAAGAGCGTATTAATAGATACACTCAAAGAATTGGTATGTGAACAGAATTATTCCTGTGTGCCACTTTCACAGCTAAATGATGATAAATACACTGCACAATTGAAAGATAAGCTGTTGAATTACTCAACTGAGGAAGAAGATAAGCCAATTAAGGATGTAAGTAAATTTAAACAACTTGTATCAGGTGATCTGATTCAAGCCAGATTCTTGTATAGTAATCCTATTACATATAAGCCATTCGCGAAGCTAATATTTGCAATGAACGCCCTACCAGAAATGTCAAATTTTGATGGAGCAATTCAGCGTCGATTAGTCATTATACCGTTCAATAGGAAGTTCGAAGATCATGAGAAAGATTTCGAACTCAAAGAGGGTAAGCTATATAAAGAGTTAGATGGAATCCTAAATTGGGCATTAGAGGGATTGAAGGGTTTAACATCAAGAGATAAGTCAGCAAGCCAAGGATTCATAACGCCCAAAATATGTCAAGATCTTTTATCACAATACAAAAATGATTGTAATCCTATAGATCAGTTTTTGAATGACAATGTGATCGTTGAGAGTGGATCAGATGTAATATCATCAGTATTATATGAAGCGTATGGAGAGTTTTGTAAATCAATAGGCATAAAAACGGATAGTGATCAAAAGTTTGCCAAGATGGTAAAAGGTAAATATAAGGTAGAAAAATTAAGAAAAACATTTCCAGGTAAAGGGCAACAATATTATTATCCCAACATGAAAATGATTGATAATAAAGCATCAAGTGAATTTGAACAACGCGCTTTAAAACAACAAAATACAATTTCTTTAAGTAATAAAAGAAATAGAAATAACAAAATCAAAGATGAAAATAATTACTCATCCGAATCATCAGGAATAGGCTTTAAAAAATTTCCATCAATTACCGAAGAAGATGAAACAGAGTTAAATATTGATAAACTTCTTGATGAAGTTTTCTGATTCACCATCCTTTCACCATCCTCACTAGCAATTCACTAGCAAATTGGAAAAGGGTAGTGAGTATCAACCCTTACTTCTGCAAGGGTTTCAGGGCGTCTCACTATACTCACTATCCTTTTTCTATAAAAATGATATAAAAAGAATAGTAGTATAGAAAAGAGTAGATTCTCCAAAAGGATAGCAAGGATAGTGAATTGAGCTGTAACCTTACTCCCATGCACCTTTCAGCTCACTAGCACTTAAAAAATGATGGTTAAAAGCATGGTGAATTAGTAAAAAGCATGGTGAATAGAAATACAGGGCGCTTAGCCAGCGGGGGTGTCTGTCGGACAAGCCGCCAGCCACATTTGTAATATTAAATTTTTGGATAAATAGAATCAAATCAAAATCGTGAAAACTTTTTGCTTTTACTTTTTTGAAGGCGTAGCCGCACAAAAAATAAAACAACAAACTTTGAACAACATATCTTCCTCGGGATCAATATGGATTAAATCAGGAGTACAATTATGTGCTTCTTTTTTGATTGATCCCAATTATGACGAATTAATTCTCAAAATATCAACAAATGAAAGAGGTAAAAATATGAGCGTTAAAGATAGAATTGTGACCATGACAAGCAGATTCCGTGTCTTTGTAGATCCTGATAATTACTTAGTGTTACTTAACCTTGCAACAGGGGAGGCACAAGCTCTTGATGTAGATGAGGTATTTTTGGAGTTTGAAAGCAATTATCGTATTGGAGCAAAGGTTGTTGAATGGGATGGGAATTCATGTAGAGAACAATTTAATTAATAATGAGTAGTTTGCTGTCTAGGTAAAACAAACTGAAAAGGATGGTAATAAGTACCCTAAATCCTATAAGATGTAAATTAATAATGTGATAACTATGAAATCAAAACAATAGTAAAATAACTAATACATTACATATTTCTATACAATCCTTGCACACTATAGCAAAATACTACACATCGAATATGTTATAATATGGATATACAGTTCGATTATAGTTAATGAGTTCGATTTCCGATAAATAAATACACCGATATGATTGGTGCTTATTGTTTGAAATTGAATCAATTGCCATATTATGTTTTGAAATTATTGATGGGAGGATGTATAATTTGCATAAGAATAGACGTTCTAGAGAAAGAGTCTGTGGTCGTATATACCAAAGGCTTAAAGGGGGTATTAGAGTGAGCACTAGTGAAAGATATTCTGTACATGACATAGCAAATTATTTTCTGTCAAAAAGTAGTAGGATTACACCAAAAAAGTTGCAAAAGCTTTTATATTTTTCATATTCATGGTATTTGGCTTTAATGAATGAAACTAAGGCCGAGATTTTAAATAGACTATTTAGCAATAAATTTGAAGCTTGGATACATGGCCCAGTTTGTCCGGAATTATACAAGAAGTATAAAACATATGGTGCTAGCTATATTCCTAAATATACAGGATCTTTATGTGTATTTACAGAAGACGATAAAGATGTATTGGAGAATGTATGGGATGAATATGCTCGCTATACAGCAAATGAGCTTGAAAGTATTAGCCATCAGCATGATCCTTGGAAAATAACGCGCGAAAAAGAAAATTGTTCACATGCTGACTGGTGTTCAGCGATTATTACGGATGAACTTATATTTGATTTTTATTCTAAACAACTAAATAATTCTACTAATTAGGGGAATATAGATGCCTAGATTTATTGAAACGACAATACCAAAAAGAGAAGCTTCCGAGAGATATAGTCCAATAACATATGAAAATGGCAAAATAATGATAGATTTTTCAAATCCTTTTGTTTTTAATACTTGTAAGATCAAAAGTCGTTTTATCAATCGATTAAAAAACTATAATAATTTTTTTGAGTTTAAACGAGTTATCTTTGGACAAGCATTGAAATATTTTAGTGATTATACTTTTGAGGAACTTAAAAAGTCCGATGATCATACTCATGATATTAGTCAAAAAGATAAACGAGACTTAGTTAAGATTATATTAAAAGAGATACTAAAAGATAGTCTTAACTTAAATTCAAAAGATTTAGAAAAGGCATTAGATAATCATTTGGGAAATGAGGATATTTGGCAAGTTGCATATAAACAAGGTGTTCGATTAATAGGAACAAGAAATGGAAGCGTTTTAAAACTTTTATTTATTGACTACCATCATCTTATTTTTCCAAGCCCCAAGCATAATGATAAAGATTATTATAAATATTCCTTTTGTCCAATGACTTCAGACGTTAAATATAAAACCTGATTGATTAGGTCACATGAATGTTAGTATATTGAAATTGAAATTAGCGCACACGAAGCTTGCGTTGAGGGGAAAAAGAAAAAATATTATGGCTATTTTGCCAACTGTCTATTCCAAATGGAGTAGGCAGTTTTTTATGTCAATTTTGAAAGGAGATTACCAATGGAATTTAAGAAAATTAACATATCAGACCTAAAACATGCTGAGTATAATCCCAGAAAGGATTTAAAACCTGGGGACAAAGAATTCGAGAAAATCAAGAACAGTATCACAGAATTCGGCTATTGTGATCCTATCATTCTAAACAGTGATCTGACAATCGTTGGCGGCCACCAGAGAGCAAAGGTGCTCACGGAGTTAGGCTATACTGAAATTGACTGCGTTATTATCGATCTTGATAAGACAAAAGAAAAAGCTCTTAATATTGCTCTTAACAAGATTTCAGGAGAATGGGACTTTGAATCATTAGCAAAGTTGCTGGATGACTTGAAAACAGAGGATTATGATATTGAACTGAGTGGCTTTGATATGAAGGAAGCAGAAAAGCTATGGGATGAATACATGCCAAAGGATGAGCAGGATGAAGAAGATATTCCTGAAGTACCTGAAGATCCAGTTATTCAATCAGGAGATATTATTCTGTTGGGTAAGCATAGATTGATATGCGGCGATGCAACTAAGGTTGAAGATCTGGAGAAATTGATGGATGGAAAGAAAGCAAAACTCACTGTACTTGATCCTCCCTATGGAATCTCATATGTTGGTAAGACCGATGATGCTTTGACAATCCAAAATGATAATCTAAGTGATGAGGAATTCTATAATTTCCTTCTTGAAGCTTTTAAGAGAATTTATGAAATATCTGCTGATGGAGCAAGTGGTTATATTTTTCATGCTGATGCTAAAGGTCTGCTGTTCCGGAAAGCATTTGTTGATTCAGGTTTCAAACATTCACAATGTTGTATTTGGGTAAAGGATACTTTTGTCATGGGAAGGCAGCCGTACCAGTGGCAGCATGAACCAGCTTTGTTCGGTTGGAAACCGACAGGCGCTCATTATTGGAATGGCGATAGAAAGCAGACTACAATTTGGAACTTTGATAGACCAAGAGTCAACGATATTCATCCAACAATGAAGCCCATTCCGCTTATTGAATATATCATCAAGAACTCCAGCAAATATGGAGATATTGTAGTGGACACTTTTCTCGGCAGTGGGACAACTTTACTAGCAGCAGATAATACAGATAGAATTTGCTATGGTTCAGAGCTTGACCCGAAATACTGTCAGGTTATCATTGAGAGATGGATTAATTATAAGGATGGGATCAATGGTGATGATGTGGTGATTGAAAGAGAAGGACAACAATATAAATACTCGGATTTAAAGGTTGAGCAGGTGGTGGATTAATCGCCAGAATTCTGTTCACTTAACTTCTATAATTGGAGAGATTAACGTAGTTGTCTACGGAGGAAAAGCAACTTATGATATAATTGTTATGGAATAATGAGGAGGATCGTACAATGAGCGTTTTGGTAGCAATTATGGCAAATCCGACCCAAGAGCAAAAACCATATTTTTTAATGGGTTCTGACTCTAAAAAAGTAAATGCGGTACCTATCTTTAATAAAGATAATGAAGTGATAGATTATGAAATTGTTTCGACAGATGAGGACGCAGAATATATTTTTGAAATTAATGATAAGCTTATCGGTATGGCAGGTTACTATGACTTCGAATTAACAAAATGCTTCATTAAATTTCTCCAGGAAAATGATAGGGAAATTGATGACCTAGCTGAATTAGCCTTTATCTATTTAAAAGATAAAATACATAATGAAAAGCTTCTTCCAAAATCGAGATGCGTTGTCATAATAGGATGTTGCAATAATTCTAAGCCAAAATTGGCGTATATTGTAGCGGATAAAATTAACTCAAGGTCTGAAGGAAACCAGGTTGTTGAGCCTAAAGAAGGAGAATGTTATCCATTATTTTTTGGCAATTCTAGTATCTCGAAAGACCTGGAAGAGAAGTTTATAGAAGGAGTTAAGGGTTATATTAATTATAATCTACCGTCAGTTAAGAAAACTGCAATAGAATATTTAAAGGCGGCTGCTGCTCGATATCCAGAAACTTGTAATCAAAAAATTAAGATAAAATATCTAAGATAGTTTTGTCACAACTGAAGTATTGCAAGACGTGAGCAGGAAGCAAATTAATTATTCGAATTTTGCTCATTTATTTGTTCAGAAGCCCTACATTTAACTTGATTTAATGTGCATTCAGAGTGATTAATGGTGTGCGTTCAAATCAAGAAATGGAGGGTTATATAATGGAAAGAAAAGAAATCGTAAAAGCATTGGCTGATCATTTTGGGGTAAAACCAAAGTACATGGGAGTGCCAAGTTGTGCTTATCAGATTGAAACAGCGGTAGATACTTACAATATTGACCGCGCAGGGAAGATTACAACTTCAGAAGGCAAAGAAGTAGAACTTGAAAGCTTAATAAATGGAAGGGTTGAAGTGGAGACAACTGATCCTACAGAAACAGAAACCACATCCTTTGAAGTAGCAGTTCCAATGGAAGGTCATACTGGCATTACCCTAAGAAATCTGGTTAATATGGTTTACAGCAAACAAGCGCTTATTAAGAAGTCACTAGGCATTTCGGAAAATATTATTGAAGATGATTTTTGTACCTGCATTAATGAAGCCAAAATGGAAGCCTTAGAGGATTTCAAGAAGGCCATAGAAGGTATTGGGGTTGGGAGTTGTCCTGGGATTGCTTTTGATTTCGTTGATAATACCATTACCTTTAAATTTCTAGAGGGCGAAGTAAGCTCTGAAAAGGTAAATGCTTATATTCAGCTTGTAGCACTACTGAATCAACATGCGATGGCCTTAAAACATGCTTCAGCCAAATCGAAGGATACTGATAATGATAAGTTTACATTTAGAGTATGGCTGGTGAAGCTCGGCATGATTGGCGATGAATATAAAATAGCAAGGAAGATTCTGCTTGAGAGGTTGAAGGGCAATTCAGCCTTTCGGAGTGGAAGCAAACCAGAAAAGGTTGTTGTTGAGTAAGCGTATATCGGCTGTATATCGCTTCACGTTGGCGCGTGTGGCGATATTTTTTATTGGTGAGGTAGTTGTCCAATTGGATTGTTGTGTTGTAAGCGTCAAACCCACCGTACCTAGCAATAAACCAAAAAATTTGAGACAATACATTTTAAATGTGCAGTGAAAAGAAAAGAGCCTCCAATTGTACTGTAGGCTCTGTCGGGTTAACTATTCTTTTTCATAGATTTGCAGTTTTCAGGGAGTTTATCGGACCAGGGCAACAGATCTTGAAGAAAGTCCTTACTTGTTCCCGTATAGTGTTTGGGGATTGTCTCTAATATATGAACAATATATTCATAAGGTTTCAATCCATTGGCTTTGGCACTTTCGGTGATCGAATAGATAATAGCACTAGCTTTCGCCCCATTGGGGGTATTGCAAAATTCCCAGTTTTTACGACCTGTAGCAAAAATGCGTATGGATCGTTCCGCGGCCGAATTATCGATGGAAATACTGCCATCCAGAAGATACCGTTCGAGATAATCTTGTTGGTTCAAGGAATAGTTAATGGCCTTACCGATCATTGAGCCGGAGTCAATGGTTCCAACTATGGATTTTAACCACTCAAAATAAGCATCAAGAAT
>LOEW01000309.1 GCA_001516045.1 Desulfosporosinus sp. BRH_c37 | reverse complement strand
TCGCCGAGCCGCCTTCCCAATAGAAACACTTGGCGGCGAAGGAGGTAGAGTCCATCCTACGGCGCGCAAGTATTCTCCTGTGGTACTGCGCCTTCGGCGTAAGTCTCCACTGACGATAGTCTCCAGTGGAGAGTATCGCCGAAGCGCACGGCCCTAAACGAATACTTCGCGCGTAGGATGACTTACGTCACCGAAGACTCGATGTTCAACTTTAGTTGAACGAGTTCACTATCGAACCTCTGCGTTGGCATCCATTTTTCTGAGTAGACAGATAAATGGATGCCAACCTTTTTCTCTTAGCCAGACTTCTATGTTGATTAACTGTAAAACAGAAAAAATGGGTTATTTTCGCGAATCTAAATTGCTTCACTACACTTAATTGTGGTTGAAAATGCTTTTAAGGTATGTCACAATAAAACTATTATGATAAATGTGATGACATAATTGTTTTATCACTTGCAGCGTCTTGAGGCGTTTGTTTCCACTAAAAGGCGGATGCTGTCCAAAACACATTAAATAATACTTAGGAGGAATGGGAAATGGAAAGAGAACTTACGATGGAATTTGCAAGAGTAACAGAGGCAGCAGCGCTAGCTTCTGCACGCTGGGTGGGGCTAGGAGATAAGATAGCCGCCGATAATGCTGCCGTTGAAGCTATGCGAGCAGTTTTTAACACAATTCACATGGATGGTACGGTGGTGATCGGAGAAGGGGAAATGGACGAGGCCCCGATGCTCTACATTGGGGAACGTGTCGGAAATGGAGAAAGTCCGGAATTAGATGTTGCAGTTGACCCACTTGAAGGAACAAACAGTTGTGCGAAAGGAGTGGCTGGGGCGATTGCCGTTGTAGCGATTGCCAAGAGGGGCTGCTTACTTCACGCTCCAGATATGTATATGGATAAAATTGCTGTCGGTCCTGCTGCCGTTGGGAAGATAAGTTTGGATGCGACTGTGCTTGAAAACGTTTCCAATGTGGCTAAGGCCTTGGGAAAAAATATGAAAGACATAACGGTTGTAATTTTGGATCGTCCTCGACATCAGAAACTGATTCAAGATGTACGTAATTGCGGGGCGAGGGTTCGTCTCATCAGCGATGGGGATGTTTCCCCGGCTGTGGCCTGTGCATTTGAAGATACAGGAGTCGATATGATGATGGGAGTTGGCGGAGCGCCAGAAGGTGTCCTAGCCGCGGCAGCTCTTCGTTGCATGGGAGGGGAAATGCAAGGACGTCTTTGGCCAGAAAATGAAGAAGACGTCGCCCGCGCTAAAGCCTTAGGGGTTGAGGATGTCCAAAAGTTATTAACGATGGATGACCTGGTAAGTACGGATGACGTCTTTTTTGCAGCGACTGGGATTACTGAAGGCCCCTTGCTGCGTGGCGTAACCTATACTTCCAAAGGGGCTTTGACACATACCGTTGTGATTCGGGGAAAAACAGGGACGGTTCGCTTTATTGAAGCACGTCACCGCTTTGACAAGAAGCCCGACTATGCCATGAAGGGCTGTTGATACGCTTTCCTCGTATAAGCTATCCATAGTTTGGGGAAAATAGTTAGACATGTAGTGGATCGTCACAAGTGACAAACGATAAAAAGGATCTTGACCAGTTAATGTTATTTGTGCTAAACTAGTATAGTTGACTGAAATTGTGTCATTAGCAGGTGCGACATATTGCACCTTTATTCAAATGGGAAAGAAGGTGAAGACATGAAAGAAAAAATTCACCCAAAATACGAACAAACCACGGTGACATGTGCTTGCGGAGAAGTCATTCCAACTGGAAGCACAAGGAAAGACATTAAAGTGGAAATTTGTTCGAAATGCCATCCCTTCTATACCGGAGTACAGCGGTTTGTCGATGTCGGCGGACGGGTTGATCGGTTTAAAAAGAAATACGGGATGTAAACAACGACCTGCGGTCGTTGCTGGTGGAAAAGCAGAGCGCAAGCTCTGCTTTTTGCGTAAATGTTGGTTGCGAGGTTCGAGCCTCGAACATCGCGCTTCGCTCATCGATATAATAGAGGAGGACTTTAAATGGGTAGACCAGTCCAATATGGCGGGCAAGCGGTCATAGAAGGCGTTATGATGCGTGGACCACGTGAGAGCGCTATTGCGGTAAGGTTACCAAATGGTGAAATTGAAGTTTCGCACGTTCTGCTTAATACATGGGCAAAAAAACCTATTTTTAAGTTACCGCTGATACGGGGGTTTGTAGCGCTCGTGGATTCATTGATTGTTGGAACTCGCGCCTTAACTTTTTCCGCTAATCGCTCAATGGGAGAGGAAGAGGACGGAGAAGAACTCGGGTTTTGGGAAATGGCTCTTACGATAGGATTAGCATTTGGTCTAGGTCTATTGCTTTTTGTAGGCTTGCCGACAGGAGCAGCTCACTTGTTTCAAGGAAAAGTAACTGGGGCCCTGTGGCAGAATTTGTTGGAAGGGGCAATAAGGCTTGTAGTCTTTTTCCTATACATTGTGATCATTTCTCGGCTCAAAGACATTCAACGGGTTTTTCAATATCATGGTGCAGAACACAAAGCAATTTTTAACTATGAATCAGGGAAAGAACTTACGGTAGAAAATGCACGCCTATTCCCAAGGCTACACCCGCGCTGCGGGACAAGTTTCCTCCTGATTGTGGTCGTTGTTAGCATCTTTGTATTCGCTTTTGTAGGTCTTCATCCCTTGTGGTGGCGGTTGCTTTCGCGAATGCTTCTCATGCCGTTTGTGGCTGGGATTGCTTATGAAATTCTTAAATTTTCTTCACGAAATTTGGAATCGGTGTGGCTTCGTTGGCTAATTGTACCAGGCCTGTTATTACAGAAGTTAACAACAAGGGAACCTGACGATGCCCAACTTGAGGTTGCTTTGGCTGCATTGAAAGGCGTTTTAGAAACGGGTCAAGAACTTACGTAAATTTTGGGGTGTGAAAGATGTTAGAGAAACTTTACGAGATTGAACGGAAATATGATGAATTCACAGAGCTCCTCAGTGACCCGGAAATAATTTCTAATCAGAGTGAGTGGCAAAAATATGCTAAAGCCCAGGCTGGCATGACAAATCTTGTCACGGCATTTAGGGAATATCAGGAAGTACTTCGTGAACTTGAGGAGACAGAAAACCTACTCATGGAAAAACTTGACCCTGATATGCAGGAAATGGCAGAGCAGGAGCGAGATAAATTGCGGAACGCTGCTCAGGAACTGGAAGAAAAAATCCAAGTATTTCTCTTGCCCAAGGATCCCCTGGACGAGAAGAATGTTATTATGGAAATTCGGGCTGGAGCAGGTGGCGATGAAGCAGCCTTATTTGCCGGAGACCTTTTTAAGATGTATACCCGCTATGCGGAAGGGCAGGGGTGGAAAGCGGAAGTCCTTAGTGCAAGCTACTCAGATCAGGGCGGTTATAAAGAAATTATCTTTTTACTTGAAGGGCATGGGGCATACAGCAAACTAAAGTTTGAAAGTGGTGTACACCGAGTTCAACGGATTCCGGCAACAGAATCTGCGGGAAGGATTCATACGTCTACCGCCACGGTGGCCGTCCTTCCCGAGGCAGAAGAAGTGGAAGTCTCGATTAATCCCAATGACTTGCGCATCGATGTCTATTGTTCTAGCGGACCTGGCGGACAGTGCGTGAATACAACTCAATCGGCAGTACGAGTTACCCATCTACCCACGGGAATTATTGCGTCTTGCCAGGATGAAAAATCTCAGCTCAAGAATAAAGAGAAAGCCTTGCGCGTCTTGCGTGCTCGAATACTAGAGAAAGCACAAGAAGAGGCGAGCGGAGAGCAGGCGTCTGAGCGCCGAAGCCAGGTGGGCACAGGAGACCGGAGTGAACGAATTAGAACTTATAACTTTCCTCAGGGACGAGTTACAGACCATCGAATCGGTTTAACCTTGCATCGCCTGGAGACGATCCTTACAGGTGACTTAGAGGAAATTATCCAAGCTCTGAACTCCTCATATCAGGCCGAACGGCTGAAGGCGGAAATCCAATAGCAAAAGCGATGTTCGATATTCGTGGTTCGTAGTTCGAACCATAATAACGATGTGTGCTATTCGATATTCGGCGTTCGAACTACGAACTACGATCCACGAACCACGAGTAGGGGGGCTGTTTTGACTGTTCTAGAGGGAATGCATTGGGGTGAAGCGAGGCTCTTAGAAAAAGGGATCGATAATGCGCGCTTTGATGCAGACTTATTATTAGCTGGAGTTTTGGACGTGTCTCGTGACCGCCTCTATCTTGATAGGGACCTCAATTTGTCTGGGCAAGAGGAGGCGGACTATCGGGGGGTAATTCTTCGTCGAGCTGAGCACGAGCCTCTCCAATACATCTTAAAGTCTCAGGATTTCATGGGACTTTCCTTCTGTGTTGATGAGCGGGTGCTTATCCCGCGAGCGGACAGCGAGCTTTTAGTGGAAAAGTGGCTTGAACTTGTAAGGTTAGAAGACGGACAAGAACGGGATCAATTGATCAAGGTCGTGGATCTCTGCACAGGAAGTGGGGCTCTAGCTATTTCGATGGCGCATTATTATCCTAAGGTAGAAATGGTCGGAACTGATCTTTCGCATGATGCCTTGGATGTAGCGCGAGAGAATGCTCGGCGTTTGGGTGTCTCGGTGCAGTGGCGACAAGGGGACTTTGTGAGGCCTATCCAAGGTGAACGCTGGGACTATATCATCACTAATCCTCCTTATGTTTCAGCGGAGGAATATTGTCAGTGCGCTCCAGAGATTTTCCGTGAACCCTCCATAGCATTTTTAGGCGGACAAGACGGTTTGGATTTTTACCGCAAACTGGCAGAAGAGACTAGGGTTTTATTAAACTCTCAGGGAAAAGTCCTTATGGAAATTGGTTGGCAGCAGGCTAACTCGGTTTGTGAAATTTTCCGGATGAGGGGTTTTGAAACTCAGGTTTTCTCGGACTTAGCGGGGCACGACCGGGTGATCATAGCGAGGTGAGTAAGATGCAGACAAAACGAAGTTATATTGATGGAGTACATCCAGAAGCTGAACTTTTAAAAGAGGGTGCAGCGTGGCTGCAAGCAGGAGAATTGGTAGCCTTTCCGACGGAGACGGTCTATGGCTTAGGGGCTAATGCCCTGAATGATTCAGCTTGTACTAAGATCTTCCAAGCGAAAGGGCGACCTCAGGATAACCCCCTAATTGTTCATGTTTGCAACCGTCCTATGGCAAATATGTTGGTTTCAAAATGGACGCCAGAAGCAGAACTATGTGTTCAACATTTCTGGCCGGGTCCGCTGACCTTAGTTATGTCGAAAACGGCCGAGGTCTCGGAAGTTGTCACTGCTGGTCTGGCCAACGTGGCGATTCGTATGCCCAGTCATCCGGTTGCCCTCCGCCTTATCGAGGAAACAGGGCTACCAATTGCCGCACCAAGTGCTAACCTCTCGGGGAGGCCCAGTCCAACGAGTGGGAGCCACGTATGGCGTGATATGAAAGGGAAAATTCCATTGATCCTAGACGCGGGAGCTTGTCTGGTTGGCTTGGAATCAACTATACTCGATGTGAGTGGGGGTGTTCCCACAATCCTTCGTCCAGGCGGAATTTCTAGGGAACAGTTAGAGGAGCTACTAGGTGAGGTGCGGGTGGACAACCCGTCGGGGATACAGGCTCCCAAAGCACCCGGCATGAAATATAGGCACTACGCTCCACAAGGAGAGATGATTCTGATGATGGGCACCCCCGAGCGTATCATTCTAAGGATGGGACATGAAATTCAGAAAGGACATGCGAGGTTGAAAAAGGTCGGGGTTCTTTGTTCGCTGGAGAGTGCGCCTTTCTTGCATAACCGATTTCCAGATCTCTTGTTTGTTTTAGGGTCTAAAGATCGACTGGAAGAAGTAGCGAGTAACTTATTTGAGGGGCTACGACTTTGTGATGAAAGAGGAATGGATTTGATATTGGCTGAAGGGGTCGAAGAAGGAGGTCTAGGGACTGCTATTATGAACAGATTACAGAAAGCGGCCGGTAAGCGGATTCGATACAGCTAGTTGCTAATTCGTCTAATATACCCTTTCCTATGCATATACATAATGGGAACGGGGGGAAGGGTATTGAATTTAGCGTGGGTTGTGGCAGTTGCAATTGCCTTGGGAGCGGATGCATTCTCTTTGTCTTTAGCTATTGGCTTGGCTGGCATCAGAAAAGGGATGGTTTTACGCTTGTCGTTGGTTGTGGCCGTTTTCCATGTGGCCATGCCACTTGGCGGAATGATGTTGGGTCAAGCACTGGGATCGATTCTCGGTCGTTATGCTACTGGGATGGGAGCCTTGGTTCTTATCGGGTTGGGGGGAAGAATGCTTTACCAGGTTTATCGACCAACCACTCAACATTTTCCTTTAGGGGAAGCTAGAAATGCCTTTTTTCAAAATAATCTATCGACTAATAGTTCCCTCAATGGATTTGGTATCTATGTGTTAGCAGCAAGCGTGAGTCTAGATGCATTGAGTGTAGGGTTTTCACTAGGAACGATTAGAACGGATCTCTTGATTACGGTTTTGGTCATCGGCGTGATTGCTGGGCTAATGACTGGGATAGGTTTAGTTTTGGGGAGCGTGATGGGAACACGGTTAGGAGATAAGGCAGAACTGCTCGGAGGCTTGGCTTTGCTTTTGATCGGTGCTAAATTACTCTTCTAAAGAATTGAGGTGAGAGTATCACAAGTTTGAAACTTCTGTTTATTTGTACAGGAAATACATGTAGAAGTCCGATAGCAGAGGGGTTGGCCAGAGAAATATTTGGAGACTCAGTTCAAGTTGCTTCTGCGGGGCTGGATGCCTGTATTGGGGAAAGTGTCAGTGCCCATGCGCTAGCAGTTCTCAAAGAGCAAAATATTGACCTATCGGGACACCGTAGTAGAAGGGTCAAAGCGGAGCTAATAGAAGATGCGGATTGGATTATCCCAATGACCCAAGCTCAAGAGGAAGCCTTGAGTCGTCTCTTTCCACAATATAAACATAAAACTCGGTATTTAGGAGCTTGGGGAGATCAGAAAAGGGATGTTCTCGACCCTTGGAGTGGCTCTCTCGATGTTTATCGTCAGACAGCAAACGAGATTCGAGAATTGTTAAGCGCATTAAAAGGTCATCTGACCTAATCGAGGCACTAGGCTCCAAGTTCGAAGTCCTCGTGCCTCGCATAAAATGTGCCAAAGCTGTCTAAACTAGCGGCGGCATTCTTTTGTTGCGGTTTTAGCAGGGATTATGTAGCTATATGTAGAATTCAAGTTATTAGTAAAGATGGAGGAATGAACATGAGAGTAGCGATCGGATCCGATCACGGTGGTTACGAACTTAAGGAAGTCATTCGTAAACATTTAGAAGCACAGGGATTAAAGGTTAATGATTTTGGGACCTACTCGGCGGACTCCGTGGATTATCCCAAGTATGGGTTTGCTGTAGGAAGCGCTATCATTGAGGGAAAGGCAGACTTGGGAATTGTGATCTGTGGAACCGGACAAGGGATTTCCATGGCTGCAAATAAAATTTCAGGAATCCGTGCCGCAGTCTGTTCAGAGACGTTTTCTGCTCGGATGGCTAGAGAACATAATAATGCCAACGTTTTATCATTAGGTGCTCGGGTGATCGGTGCTGGCCTTGCTCTCGACATCGTGGATACATTTTTGAAAACAGAGTTTGCAGGTGGTAGGCATGCTCTCCGTGTGGATTTGCTTTCTAACATTGAACGTGGCGAGAAAGTTTGAGTCGTCATTGAGAGGAGGAATACCTTTCTTATGGATAAAGACGTTCCAGGTAAATTGCATGTGATGGTCAAGATTTGGGATGAAGTACTCGATGCCTTTTTCCTAAAGGCACATCTAAAACCGGGGCAGATCCTCGTTTTAGGGTGTAGCACTAGTGAAGTTATTGGTCATCGGATCGGCCAGGGAAGCAGCTTGGAGGTTGCCGAGGTGTTACTTCCTCCTTTGTTAGCACTGGTTCACCAACAAGGGATCTTTTTGGCGGTGCAAGGATGTGAACATATCAACCGGGCCTTAGTGGTGGAAGAAGCTTGCGTGGATCATTACGGATTAGGATTAGAGGTAGTTACGGTAATTCCGGCCTTGCATGCCGGAGGTGCTATGACGGTACAGGCTTGGAAGAAATTTTCTTCCCCTCTTATGGTAGAGCGAATACAAGGACATGCCGGTATCGACATCGGAGATACATTTATCGGTATGCACCTTCGCCCAGTAGCGATACCCATTCGTATCCATGTAAAGGAACTGGGAGAAGCCCACTTAACCCTAGCCCACACCCGCCCACGTCTCATAGGCGGCCCAAGGGCCGCGTACACATAATATACAGAGTATGACCTCTCAAAAGCGTATTTGCGTCAAAGACGCAAACAGCGCCACAGGTCCCCATCGTCGTTCCAAACCCCCGTGGGACCCAAGCCAGAGGAAGTTTCTTAACTTAGAGAGCACGAAGAGTGGAATTGCGTCAATGAGAGCAGTCGATAAGGCGTGAAGAAACTCAACGGTTCACATTCAGAAAGCCCAGAGGTTTTGAGTTTTAGCCTTAGCGACAAACGAATAGCAATGGAACGTGTGCGAACGGGTTAAGACACTGACTCTCGATGGAACGTGTGCGAACGGGTTAAGAAACTTCCTCCCGAACGCGCTAAAAAATTTATCCTAGGAGTGAAACGAATTGGATTATATCGATCAATGGGTGAAATCCCAAGACCCAGAAGTCGCGAAAGCGATTGCGCATGAAGAGAATCGTCAGCGAAACACCATTGAGTTAATTGCTTCAGAGAACTTTGTCAGCAGGGCAGTGATGGCAACACAAGGGTCTGTATTAACGAACAAATATGCAGAAGGGTATCCGGGAAAACGTTATTATGGCGGATGCGAATTTGTGGATGTAGTAGAAAACCTGGCTCGGGAACGCGTTAAGGAAATCTTTGGTGCAGAGCATGCTAATGTCCAGCCTCATTCCGGATCCCAAGCCAATATGGCAGTATATTTTGCATTCTTAAAACCCGGAGACACTGTACTTGGAATGAATCTATCCCATGGAGGACACTTAACACATGGGAGCCCAGTGAATATCTCGGGGGTTTACTTTAACTTTGTTCCTTACGGAGTTAACCCTGAAACCGAACGTATTGACTATGGTCAAGTTCGACAGTTAGCCATTGAACATCATCCCAAGATGATTGTCGCTGGGGCCAGTGCTTATCCACGGGTTATTGACTTTGTCAAAATGCGTGAAATCGCGGATGAAGTGGGTGCTTTTTTGATGGTAGATATGGCGCATTTTGCTGGACTTGTGGCCGCTGGGTTACATCCATCCCCTGTCCCTTATGCGCACTTCGTAACCTCCACTACGCATAAGACGTTAAGGGGACCGCGTGGGGGTTTAATTCTATGTAAGGCCGAGCACGCCCAAGCGATAGATAAAGCAATTTTTCCCGGAATTCAGGGGGGGCCTCTGATGCATGTCATTGCAGCAAAAGCGGTTGCATTCGGTGAAGCCCTTCAGCCAAATTTTAAGATTTATCAAAATAATATTGTGGAAAATGCTAAAGCCTTAGCCCAGGCGCTGATGGAGCGAGGATTCCGCCTTGTTTCAGGAGGAACGGATAACCATGTTATGCTGGTGGATGTGCGGACCAAAGAGTTAACAGGTAAAGAAGCAGAAAGCATCCTACATGAAGTAGGTATTACGGTCAACAAAAATACGATCCCATTTGATACTGCTAGTCCATTTATCACAAGCGGAATTCGCATTGGCACGCCTGCAGTCACATCTCGTGGCATGAATCAGGAGGCAATGAAGAGAATCGCAGAGGCAATGGACTACGCCTTGACCTCACACCATGAACCTGATAAACTGGCGAAAGCACGAGAAATTGTAAGCTCGTTATGTACGGAATTTCCCTTATATATAAATTTAGATTAGGAGTTGAGACCGGAACGATGGCAAAGCTTCAAGTTCTTGATCACCCTCTAATTCAACACAAGTTGTCCCTTATTCGTGATGAGAAAACAGGCTCAAAGGAATTTAGGGAATTAGTAGAGGAAGTCGCGATGTTGATGGCCTATGAAGTAACCCGTGATTTCCCCCTTCAGGAAATTGAAGTTAAAACACCGGTTGCGCTTGCGAAATCCAAAGTGCTCGCTGGTCGGAAGGTCGGCTTGGTTCCAATCCTGAGAGCTGGGTTAGGTATGGTCGATGGGATGCTGCGCCTGATTCCTGCAGCGAAAGTCGGGCATGTAGGCCTTTATAGAGATCCGGAGACTCTTCGCCCCGTGGAATACTACTGCAAGTTACCTAGCGACATTGAGGAACGTGACCTTATTGTCATAGATCCTATGTTGGCAACAGGTGGTTCGGCGTCGGCTGCAATTATGTTTTTAAAAGATCGCGGTGCTAAAAACATTAAATTAATGTGCCTGATCGCAGCTCCAGAAGGAATACTTGCGGTGCAAAATGCACATCCTGATGTGGATATTTTTGTTGCAGCAGTGGATGAACGCTTAAACGACCACGGATATATTATACCGGGGCTCGGTGATGCAGGAGACCGATTGTTTGGGACAAAATGATGACACAGGGAAAGCGTCCAAGTTGGGATAGTTATTTTATGCAGTTGGCTTTTATGGTGGCCGGGCGCTCAACTTGCCTACGTCGCCAAGTCGGAGCTATACTAGTTAAGGAAAAACAAATCTTGAGCACAGGATATAATGGGAGTCCATCAGGACTTCTACATTGTAATGAAGTTGGTTGCCTGCGTCAAAACTTAGGGGTTCCTTCGGGGGAACGTCATGAGATCTGCCGAGCTGTGCATGCTGAGCAAAATGCCTTAGTACAAGCAGCGAAGCATGGGGTGGCGATTAGAGCGGCAGATCTTTATGTGACACACCAACCTTGTGTGCTATGTACAAAATTAATAATTAATGCCGGGATACTTCGTGTGGTCTATACTCATTCCTATCCGGATCAGCTTGCTGTGGCTATGGCAAGCGAAGCGGGTTTAGAGTTAGTACAACTTGAAGCGAAGCACGAGGCGCGAGGTGCGATGCACGATATATAACCATTCGAGCCTCGAACATCGTGCCTCGCGCCTCGACGCGGAAGGGAGCAAAAATGTGATAGCTCAAAAAAAGGTGATGGTTGTGTTTGGTACACGTCCAGAGGCCATAAAAATGGCTCCAGTGATCCAAGCACTTCGACAGAAAGCTTCAATCCTCTGTCAGGTTACCGTGACAGCTCAGCACCGTGAGATGCTAGATCAGGTTTTGAATTTATTTGAAATAATTCCGGATTTTGATCTAAACCTTATGAAGCATGGTCAAACGCTAACTGATATCACCATACGAGCACTTGACGAGCTTAGAGAGGTTTTCCAACGTGAACTTCCTGATCTTGTACTAGTACATGGCGACACTACAACCACGTTTGTTGCTTCGCTGGCCGCTTTTTATTGTCAAATCCCAGTTGGACATGTAGAAGCCGGGTTACGAACGGGTAACAAGTATTCACCATTTCCAGAAGAGATAAATCGTAAACTGACAAGCGTTCTTACGGATCTACATTTCGCTCCCACGGAGACAGCGAAAAGGAATCTTTTACTCGAAGGCGTTGAACCAGAAAAGATATTTGTGACGGGCAATACAGTCATTGATGCGTTATTAGCCACAGTGAAACCAAAGTATAGTTTTCTTGACCCTCACATCCAAACAATCCTCAAACAGGGATCTGCAGCGCGGATGATTTTGGTCACAACTCATCGGAGGGAAAATCTTGGTGAACCGATGCGTCAAATTTATCAGGCTTTGCATAAAACGCTTGAGATATTCCCAGATACGTATGTAATTTTTCCTGTGCATAAAAACCCGGAAGTCCGGAAAGTAGTCACGGAAGTACTTGGAACCCATCCGAGGATCAATCTTGTTGAACCGATGGATTATGAACCATTTGTAAATCTAATGGCTCGGTCGCATTTGATTTTAACGGACTCGGGAGGAATCCAAGAGGAAGCCCCTTCGTTGGGTAAACCAGTCTTGGTAGTACGGGATACGACAGAACGTCCTGAAGCTATAGGAGCTGGGACAGTTTCACTTGTTGGTACAGAGTACGACAGCGTATTAATGGAATTAAAGCGCCTGCTTAGTGACCAGGAAGCCTACCAAAAAATGGAAATGGCCAGTAATCCCTATGGGGACGGATATGCGTCAGATCAAATTGCGGAAATTATTTTAGAAAATATCGTCCGGCGATAGAAAAAAACAATGTATAAAAAAGCACAAAGAGAGACTAAAGTGTGGTAATATATAAATATTATATGAATGTTATATGGATATTAAGAATATTTAACCGTTTATAAATGTAGTAATTGTTAATTTGCTAGCTTATAGCAAAAGGAAGCTTGGATTAGTGATTTTCCACCGCGAATGGATTACCCATTACTTTGAAAAGGAACTAAGAAAGATGGCGAGGAACCAAAAATCCTGGCACAAAGCTGTTACTGTGGGGTCAAGTATTGCGACATCGCTGGCTGTATTAGTAGGAGGGAGTATCTTCTTAGGACGGTACTTGGATGCCCGCTGGGGTACTCAGCCTTGGTTTACCTTGATTTTAATGTTTAGTGGTTTAGTTCTTGGAGGGTTCTACTTGGTTATTACTTTAAAGGGGCTTGTAGCATCAGATGATTAAACGCATTTTTATAGCCTTGTGGAGTGGAACCGCGTGTATATTACTTGGGACGGTCTTAACAGATCATCAGGCCTTTCTGGGTAGTTTAATTGGGTACTGGGTGGGGTTTGGCTATACCTTGTGGTCTCATCGTGAAACTTTGCGGAGTTCTGAACTCGATATTCAAACAGCGATCAAACGGGTACGCAGGAGCTTTATAAAACGTTTGGGCGTGGTAACCTTAATTGTCGTAGCAGTTGCTCGCTTCCAGGAGAGTTGGCTTCCTAGTTTAGCTTTAGGGGTTGCTATCGGGATGATTGTCTCATTCATCATCGTTGCAATACATCAAATTTCTGGTGAAAGGGGTGATAAAAAGAGTGCATGAAGCAGTAGTTAAATGGCATTTGGGTACTATGACTTTTCATGGCAAGACCTTGGTCATGACATGGATTGCAATGGCCGCTATTCTTGTCTTCTGTTATCTTGGGGTTCGTAATTTAACTAGCGGCAAACCCGGTAAAATGCAAAACGTTTTGGAATGGATCATCGATTTTGTCCGTGGTATCATCTATGATACTATCGATGATTACGAAAAAGGGCGTCCTTTGTTGGGGTATTTGTTAACGTTATTTCTGTTTGTTTTCTTTTCCAACATGCTTGGTCTCGTTCCTAATTTGACCTTTAATCTTTTTGAGCATTTCCACATAGACTTTGCTCAACTCGACAAGATTTTTGAGGGTCCATCATTTATGTCGCCAACCGCTGATATTAACACTACTTTGGCATTGGCACTGCTAACTCTTGGATTGTTGCTTAGTTTGGGGCTTAAGCATAAAAAGCTCCATTATTTCCATCATTTTATAGAGCCTATGCCGCCGTTCATTATTATTCATATCATTGACTTCGTCGCCAAGCCAATGACTCTCGCTTTCCGTCTTTTCGGAAACATCTTTGCTGGTGAAGTTCTAATTAAGGTTATTTTAATGCTTCCGGGAATCTGGGTCTTTTCAGGAGTTATACCGGATACAATTTGGCTTGCCTTTAGTTTTGCTATTGGAGCAATCCAAGCATATGTTTTCACAGTGTTGACCTCAGTTTATGTTGGGCAGGCAGTCTCGGAATCCCATTAGGCACTTTACTTCTGTGTCAGTTTTCAGTGGCGCATGGCGTTCACTGAGGGAATAATATTTTAAAATGTAATTTGGCAAGTAAGAAAGGAGTTTATTCTAAATGGAACTAGTTACAGCTGCTGCTGCGATTGGTGCAGGGATTGCTGCTGGTTTAGCAGCACTCGGCGCAGGAATTGGGAATGGTAATCTTATCGGTAAAACAATCGAGGGTATTGCACGTCAACCAGAGGCCAAAGGGTCATTGCAAACTACCATGTTTATTGGTGTTGCCTTGGTTGAAGCATTACCACTCCTTACCTGGGTTATTGCAATTCTCCTCATGTACACAAAGTAGTCCATACGATGGGCAAAGATATTGCTCGTCCTAATTTATGGGGGGACGTAAGTCTCCCTATAAAAAAATCGATTCCGACTTTATTCCTAATGAGAGGGGGATAGACCTTTGGAGAGTCCTATATCGTTTGACCTAACCCTAATTGCTCAGATTATATCATTCCTGTTGCTTGTCTGGTTGCTTTCCGCAAAGGCTTGGGGACCGCTGATGAAGATGATGGAAGAACGGCGGGTTAATATTGAGACTACCCTGAAAAACGCAAAAGAAGAACGTCAACAGGCAGAGCAAATAAAACACGAATACCAAGAAGAAATGCGTAAAGCTCGCCAAGAAGCCCAAGAGGTGATTGCTAAGGCCACAAAGGTTAGCGAAGTCCGCGCGTCCGAAATCTTAGCTGCTTCTCACGAAGAATCAGAAAAGATTAAAAAAGCAGCCCTTGTGGAAATTGAACGCGAACGTGACAAAGCGGTTGCTGAGGTTAGAGCGCAAGTCGCAGATCTGTCAGTCTTAGTGGCTGAGAAAATCATTCGTCAGAAGCTTGACATGAAGGGTCAAGGAGAACTCATTGAACAATTCATTCAAGAAGTAGGGGAAATGCAATGATTAATGGATCACTTGCTCGTAGATACTCCCAGGCTTTGTTTGAAATTGCTTCCCAGTCGTCCCTTGATACAATCCATAGCGATCTGCGCGAATTGACAAAGCTAGTGGAAGAAAATGCAGAGGTTAAAGGTGTTTTGCTTCATCCTCATATTTCTCTCAGCGTAAAAAAATCAATCATGAAAAAGTTACTGGGAGAAGATTTTGGCGATGTAACGCGTCATTTCTTTTACTTGTTAATTGATCGGAAAAGAGAAAATCTCTTGCCGCTCATTCAACGTGATTTTAGTCGGCTGGTGGATGAAGCTCGCCAAGTCGTGGAAGCGAAAGTAGCCAGTGCCATAGAACTGAGTGTTGCTCAGTTCGATGAGCTTAAGAAGGTTATTAAGCGAATGACAGGGAAAGATGTCCGTATAATAAGCGAAGTCCGAGCTGAACTCATCGGAGGAGTTCTTATTCAGATCGGAGATCGCGTGTTGGATGGGACCGTCGCCCATGCTTTGCATAGAATGCGTGAGGATTTACGTAAAACCTCAGATAAACCTCAGGAAGTAGGGGTGAAATAACAGGATGAACTTGCGTCCAGAAGAAATCAGTTCAATTATTAAACAGCAAATTGAGCGCTATGAATCTGCCGTCGATATCGTAGATGTAGGAACAGTAATCCAGGTTGGAGACGGAATTGCCCGTGTTTACGGCTTAGAAAAGGCTATGGCCGGTGAACTCTTGGAGTTTCCAGGTAACATTTACGGCATGGCAATGAATCTTGAAGAAGACAATATTGGTTGCGTTATTCTTGGACCCTTTACAGGTATTAAAGAGGGCGACCAAGTTAAGAGAACAGGACGAATTGTGGAGGTTCCTGTTGGTGAGCCTTTGATTGGCCGCGTTGTTAATGCTCTTGGCCAACCCATTGATGGCAAAGGGGAGATCGTAGCTGATAAGTTCCGTCCGATTGAATCCCCAGCATCAGGTGTTATTGCACGTAAATCCGTGAGTGAACCTATGCTAACTGGTCTTAAATCTATTGATGCTATGGTTCCTATTGGTCGTGGTCAGCGGGAATTAATTATTGGTGACCGCCAAACCGGTAAAACTGCCGTTGCTATCGATACGATTATTAACCAAAAAGGTCAAGACATGATTTGTATTTACGTAGCTGTTGGACAAAAAGCATCAACAGTTGCCAGCGTGGTTCAGAAATTAGAAGAAAACGATGCCATGAAATACACAATTATTGTCTGTGCTACTGCTTCTGAGCCTTCACCAATGGTCTTTATTGCACCTTATGCCGGTGCAGCAATGGGTGAAGAGTTTATGTATAATGGCAAGCATGTACTGATCATTTACGATGACCTTTCTAAACAAGCCGTAGCTTACCGTGAACTTTCACTGCTCCTTAAACGCCCACCAGGACGTGAAGCATACCCTGGAGACGTTTTCTATCTCCACTCTCGTTTGTTGGAGCGTGCAGCGAAGTTGTCTGATGCCCTTGGTGGAGGTTCGATGACAGCACTTCCGATTATTGAGACTCAAGCGGGTGATGTGTCGGCCTATATTCCTACTAACGTTATTTCTATTACTGATGGTCAGATCTTTTTAGAATCAGACCTCTTTAACGCTGGTTTCCGGCCAGCAATCAACGTTGGTCTTTCAGTTTCCCGGGTAGGTGGTAGCGCCCAGATCAAAGCTATGAAACAGGTTGCGGGGCAGCTTCGTTTGGATCTTGCCAGTTATCGTGAATTAGCTGCATTTGCTCAATTTGGATCTGACTTGGATAAAGCTACCCAATTGCGTCTAGCTCGTGGAAAACGGACTATGGAAATTCTCAAACAAAATCAGTATGCAACAATGCCTGTTGAGGAAGAAGTTGTCGTTATTTATTCGGCGGTAAAAGGGTTTACTGATGATATTGATGTTGAGAAAATTGGGAGATTTGAACAAGAATACCTGCGCTTCATGCGCTCCGTGAAGGCCGACCTGTTAGCTAAAATTCGCACCGAAAAGGCGCTCTCCAATGATATGATCGCCGAACTGGAAAAAGCAATTAACGAATTCAAACAGGGGTTTGTGGCCTAGATTAAAAAGGAGTAGGTGAATGAGGTGGCAGGAGTACGCGATATTCGTCGCCGGATCCGCAGCGTCAGCAACATGCAGCAGATCACTAAGGCGATGAAAATGGTTTCCGCGGCCAAACTCAGGAAAGCCCAACAAAAACTTAACGCTGCTCGCCCCTATGCCCGCCAATTGCAAGGGGTTCTAGAACGCCTTGCCCAGGCTCCTGTGGATACAATTCATCCGCTTTTGATCAAGCGGCCTGTGCAAAAGGTAGTTTATGTGGTGATAACATCAGACGGTGGTCTTTGCGGAGGGTATAATGCGAATCTGATTCGGAAGACCTCCGGTTTGATTGCCGAAACACCACAAGAAGTTAAGTTGGTGACGGTGGGACGCAAGGGTCGGGATTTCTTCCGACGCGGGAAAATTGAGTTTTTGGCTGAGTTTGTGGCACTTGGAGATGCACCAAGTTATAATCAAGCAAAAGAAATAGCCCAGGAAGTAGTGCGAATTTATGAGCAGGGTGAAGCGGATGAGGTTTATATCATGTATACTGAATTTGTAAGCGCAATTAACTCGAAACCTACGCAAGTCAAACTACTTCCGATCGAAAAGCCGGAAGGCAAAAAAGGTAAAGAATATATTTTTGAACCGTCACCTGATGAGATCCTTGCAAGTTTGTTACCGAAATATGTTGAGACACAGATTTTTCGGTCAATCCTTGAAGGAAAAGCAAGTGAGCAAGGGGCTAGGATGACGGCTATGACCTCGGCAACAGATAACGCCAGGGATATGATTGATCGGTTGACGCTGATTATGAACAGAGCCCGCCAAGCGGCGATTACCAAGGAGATATCTGAAATTGTCGGGGGAGCAGCTGCTTTAGAATAAGCTGCCGGAAAAACCCAATAAGGAGGTTTCGCGCCTGTGAAAAACGGCAAGGTTTTGCAAGTTTTGGGACCGGTAGTTGACGTTGCGTTTGCGCCCGACGAACTGCCGGCAATATATACTGCCCTTCAGGTTAAGGTTCCAGAGCAGAAGCTTAACATAACTTTAGAAGTAGCTCAACATCTCGGAAACGATACAGTACGTACTGTCGCGATGTCTTCTACCGATGGTCTGCAAAGGGGCATAGATGTTATTAACACTGGTGCGCCGATTACAGTTCCTGTCGGATCGGCGACCCTTGGACGGATGGTTAGTGTCTTGGGAGAGCCTATTGATAATGCAGGGGATGTCAGCGCCGATACCCATTATCCTATTCACCGTCCGGCTCCGGCTTTTGAAGATCAAGAGCCTTCTACCCGGATGTTGGAGACCGGTATTAAAGTAATTGACCTACTAGCTCCGTATTCTAAGGGTGGAAAGATCGGACTCTTCGGCGGTGCCGGTGTGGGTAAGACAGTATTAATTATGGAACTCATTAATAATATTGCAAAACAACATGGTGGTATTTCTGTATTCGCCGGTGTTGGTGAGCGGACTCGTGAAGGAAATGACCTTTACTACGAAATGAAAGAGTCTGGCGTTATCGAAAAGACCGCCATGGTGTTCGGTCAAATGAACGAACCACCTGGAGCTCGTCTTCGTGTAGGCTTGACAGGTCTGACTATGGCGGAATACTTCCGTGATGAACAAGGTCAAGACGTGTTGCTCTTTATCGACAACATCTTCCGCTTCACGCAAGCTGGATCTGAGGTTTCAGCTTTGCTTGGTCGGATGCCTTCGGCCGTGGGTTATCAGCCAACGTTGGCAACAGAGATGGGTCAATTGCAAGAGCGGATTACCTCTACTCGTAAAGGATCTATTACTTCTGTACAAGCTATCTATGTGCCTGCTGATGACTTGACAGACCCCGCTCCGGCAACGGCATTTGCCCACTTAGATGCTACTACGGTTTTGTCTCGTGCCATTACAGAAATCGGGATTTACCCTGCTGTGGATCCCTTGGACTCATCATCACGGATTCTTTCACCGTTAGTGCTTGGAGAAGAACATTATGGGGTTGCGCGTCAGGTTCAGCAAATTCTGCAAAAATACAAAGAGTTGCAGGATATCATTGCTATTCTGGGTATGGATGAGCTTTCTGAAGAAGAAAAGCTAATCGTATCTCGGGCTCGTAAAATCCAACGTTTCTTGTCTCAACCATTCAGCGTTGCAGAAGTATTTACAGGGACTCCTGGAAAGTATGTTCCTTTGAAAGACACAATTCGTGGCTTTAAAGAAATTGCGGATGGGAAATACGATGACATTTCAGAGG
>LOEW01000308.1 GCA_001516045.1 Desulfosporosinus sp. BRH_c37 | reverse complement strand
TTGTCTGCAATAAAAAGAAGCGGTGCTGATACGCATCGCCTCCCTTGTAAACCCACACGGCGCTCGGGTCGCTCCTCAGCGTTTCCCTATCCTCCCTTGTGGTAAAGCACCGTTAGTATAGCATAAATACCTTTTGATTGGAATTCCAAAAACCCATATTGTCCTTGACATGGGGTACACATTAGAGTGTATAGGGGAACATATCGAGCTGGATCGTTTTTCTGGAAACGGTCTGGCTTTTTGACGTTTTCTAGATTATATTTGTTATTTTGCAGGAGATAAAGCGAAGATGTGGAATCTTTTGTAAGATAGAGATCTATGGGCTGAGGAAACAATTTTCATGCTAGCTCGATATGGATAATATTCGTGCACTGTAGAAAAGGATTGATATTGGCATGTTTAATTTTTCTGTGCTACGTTACTCGATTGCAAATAGGATTAGTAGATATCGTTGGATGGCATTACTTTTCAAGAAACAATATCTTCGTTATCTGGCGGACGAAGAATATAAGCAATATTCTGCTATCCTAAAGTTAGATGAATCATGGGTCCTAAAACTTTCAGATGGGTTTTTGCCATATATTATTTTAATTCTACCAATCCTGCTGGTTGCATCAGGTGCTTTCATCTCGTCGCCAGATATCAAAACAGACTATATATTAAAAGTTGCCGGGATATTAGCTCCCTTTTGTGCGATCATGATTACAGTAATTACTTTTAGCGTAAACATAAAAAAGACTAGCATCCCTGGTTCAGGTCCTCTATTAACTATTTTTACAAGAAAACAAGGATATATACCGATTATTGCTTCTGTTATGGGAACCCTAATGGGCATCATCATTTTAGCTTATTTACCTCATCCTAATAAAACACAGGAGTTTATTTCTTTTGTTGAGGCGCTGTTGTGTATTGGACTTCTTTTCCTATTACTTAAACATACCATAGAGTTTTTAGGAAAGGATGATATTTTGTCCTTATTAACCGATAATTTAATTCTTAGACACCGAACCGCGCTTGAACAAGAAGTTCATTACCGATTAATGATGAATATCTTTCATTCTGAAGCAAAAACAATGGGATTTGAAATTAATCCATTTATAGATCGACCTTTAAATAAGGGGTCGTATAGTATACATAACCCAGGAACTATTGTAGATATCAACCTTACAGTTCTGAAAAAGATCTCCGAATTAATTACCAATACAGATCATTTCATATCAACTACAAATAGCATTAAATCAGATGAAACCTCCAATAAAAAACCAAAACTAACATTGCTCCCCGGTGAAGAAATACTAATAGATGACATACCCGCTACTGCATTAGTAACAGAGGAAGATACTCACAGCACCCAAATTGAGATGCTTCTGGTGAAGGTCTTTATTATTGGGAAAAGTGCTAAAAAAGTAGAACTCAATTGGGAAGAAATATCTCAGATGCTGTTCACGTTAATTCAACAAAAGGATACCAAAAGTGTATCGGCTGTAATGAATTCTTTTAATGAAGTAGTAAAAGATTACTTAATGATTTATGAGCAACTTGGAATAGAACATAGTAATCCTGACATATTTCATTCGCATTATAGTAGTTATTTACCACCCAGCTTGTATGCTATAGGTTTTACAAAGCTTTTCGACAAGTCCTTTCAAGTTAACAGTAATGAATCAACCTCAATGTTATTAGGTTTTCTCGTCAAGCTTGCACAAATAGCCTGGAAATATAAGAGCCTAAATTACTATGATGATGTTTTGCGAACGCTTATAGGCATATATAGAATTTGTACAAAATTTGGAGATACAATATTTAGCAAACAGGAGATTACAAAATATCTAAACACAATAGCCATTATGACTTTAAGAAATGTTCTTGATAATGAAGATGTATCTTTTGAACAGATAAAATTAGCTAAACCATATACTATGATCTATTTGAAAAACGTATTGGAGCTTATAAGACGGGCAGTAGAAAACAATGATGGAGATATGATGGAAAAAACGATAGCAGAACTTGATTTGTGGAGCAAGGATTTATTCTTTTCAGATATTAAAATAGAATACCAAGAGAAATTAGAAGAATTGGCATGGCAAAAAGAAAATAACTCTGTCGATGAGATTACACTAACCCAATCAAAAATTGACCGTATTGAAGTATATCTGGAGTTTCAGGAGTATAAAGAATTATCTATATTAGTAGCTGGTGGATGGGCACAACTACTTATTGAAAAGGGCAGGTTAGATATTACTAAGAGTCGTAATATAATTAACAGATTTATTACCCATCTGGGAGATCTACAGAATATTATTCAACTTAGGCTTTTCTTAGGGTTTTCAGATGCAAGAATAGATGTTGTTGAAAAAGCTCTGGGGTTTGATTGGTGGGATTATCAGGAACATCGAAGTATGGAAGTATTTTCAATGCCGGTAGCAGAAAATTGGCTAATTGATTTTTGGATAGTAATTGCGCTGAAGACTGTAATAAATGCAGATGAGGTCAATGTTGATAATTTTCTAGTACAAGGTAGACTTCAAAATCTTAATTTCTCTGAATTTACTCAACGTATAAGCAATTTTCAAGTCTCGACAGATAGTAGACAGTATCTTTTGGAAGGTGTGGACGTGCCTTTAGCAAAAAATAAGATATTAGAAATATTCCTCCAGCTTAGAAACGAGCAAGAAGAAAATGAACGTATGGTTTTAGCGAGTAAAGCTTTATCGGAAAGTAAAACAGAACAACGTAAACTGGAATTTTTAGAAGGATATTATTCAGAATCTTACCTAGTGAAATTGCTCGCCAAAAACTCGGTATCTATTGTGACCAATAACTTAGCATTCCCGATGATTCCCCAATCTTTTGTCGAATTAGTCGCTAAAGAAGGACTAGTTGATGATTGGCATACCACATATTCATGGAATGGAATTGGGAAACAAGTTGCAAGGCAACATTTATTATGCTATTTTAATTGGCTGGAAAAGAGTACTTGTGTCGGTGGTGAACTGGAAGATTCTGAGGAAACACTCGAAAGAATTAGTCATGCCATATTTCAATTAAAAGAACGCCAGTTAAAGCCTAGCATTATGCTAATACCACCTAATAAGATTCGTATCAGGAAGATTTTATTTACACACCGTGATAATATCGAATTGTTTTCGAAGAAAAAAGACGGGTTTCTTCATTGGGTCTGCATGTTTGATGGTATTGACGTTTTTACTTGGCCACACCAGACAAGTTCCATTGCGATATATGATATGGATTCTTTCATACAATGTGAAAAGAGGACCCATTTTAAAGGTAACTCATTGGATTTCAAATTACGCCAACCCACTGAAGAAGATATTCAAATATGGGTTAGAAATAAGGGTGAGGTGGCTCAACGTGAACTAACCAACTGCAACAATCTGGAAACGCTTCGAAATACTAAGATACTTCTTGAAGTTTTATTTAATTTTCGCTTAGGAATTAATGATATTAATGCTGGCATTAAAGTTATTGAAGACACACCAGCACAATTGTGATATTATAGAATACTATTTTCCCGTATCGGGTTTCCCATTGCGGTAAAGCAGGTTGACTCACCATTATCGTAGGCAGTAGTTCCGTGTCGCTACTTCTTTATATAAAGCCATATCTGGGCGCAGCCCCCGCTATGCTGGAGAGCAACCTGAGCGCCTAAATTGGGTTCTGCCACAAAGAGAATTGGGGACCAGCAAAGGTTCCCTTTCTTATTTTCTTTGCGGGAGAACTTATACTAATTGGCGTAAGATAGAACCTTAATCATTCAGGCTCTATACCCTGATAGACTGTACCCTACCCTTTTATAATAAGGCAAGTAATGTCGCAAATTAGTATTAAGCGATTAAACTCTGGGGACGAAGCCCCAAAAAGCTATATGATTAACCTATCCTCAAAATAAATTACAAACTGTGATACACAGCTTTGCCTTGTTGTCGACAAATGGATAGAAAAATAAGGAAGGTAATCATTCTGTCCAGGGGACAAGCTAAGCCGCCTTTACATGAACAAGATATTCAGCAGATGTATAAGATAATAAGCGATAAGAATATTAAAGACGATGCTATTCGAAAAGAGCACGTTAAGAAAAACAGCTCAAAGAAAAGTAGTAATCAGCAATCATTCAAATCGTCTAGCAACCAACTATGTGTGATTTGCGGTATTGCCGTTTCTGATAAGGTGAGGGACTATTGTATGAGCAATAACAAACGATTTGGTGGAAAAGTAATATGTTATGAACATCAGGTCAATTTTTAAGATAAGCCAGTATCCATTACTCTATCGGAAACGAAGGGAGTTTTGTTTGTTAAGACAGGTTTCCCCTTACTTCGCAAGGAAATCATGAGATGATTAGGTAATCTTGAGTTGATAGTGGTGTTTTCTTGGATATTGCTCAAATATTGGTGCGTCATTATTTGGTTGGAAGTAACCTAGATTTAGAGAAAAGAGTCAAAGTTGCTCTTCATTAAGAAAGTAATGTTGGAGATGGTTTTGTAGCCATTTCTATAATGTGAACCTTGAGCGTCAGCTATTAGGGTTTGCTTTTTATTACATATATAACCTTTCGGTGTTTACTTGAGGATTTAGTAAAGGGGTTTTTAATGGTGGAATTAAGACGGTTCATGAAAATGGGTGGAGAACATTTCACCATAATAAGGGATGGAAAAAAGATTGGAGAAATTGAAGGATTAAGAAATACTGAGCAATCTTCAAAGAGAAAATATGTAGGTTTTTATCCCCAATCCGATATTAAACCAGGGGATTGGATTAAGGGCATCTTATCTAACGATGAGCATTACATAGTTGATACTGCTTCGAATATAGTTAACGGTAAAGTGTTTCAAATTAAAGGATATTACGTGACAAAAGCTCAGTATGAAAGACGTAGCGAAAATGAAGCTACTACTATATACAATATTGGAAATGCTTATGGTTCCATTATAGACAGTCAGCAAGTTGCAACCATAAATAACTCGTATAATCTAGAAGAAATTAGAGACTTAATAGAGCAACATGGTAAAGAAGATAAAGTGAAATTCAATGAAATGGTCGATAAGGCAGAGGAAAAAAAGGAGGAAATTACTACGGAAAGAAAATGCCCTAAGATATTTATTAGCCATTCAAGTTCTGATAAGAACTATGTTTCTAAATTGATTGAGTTATTAGATGGTATTGGGTTGAATGAAAAACATATCTTCTGTTCTTCTATTGCGGGTTACGGAATTCCGTTGGGCCAAGATATTTATGACTACTTAAAACTTCAGTTTGAAACTCATAACTTGCATATCATTCTTGTCCTATCACAGAATTATTATAATAGCATTCCATGTATGAATGAAATGGGCGCTGCCTGGATATTGCAAAATAGATATACAACCATTCTGTTGCCGGGATTTGAATTTAAAGAGATTAAAGGAGCTATCAATCCACGACAGATAGGATTAAAACTTGATAGTGATTTAACCGATATAAAAGAAAAACTCGGTCAATTAAAAGATGAGTTGCTGAATGAATTTGGATTGTCTGCTGTTTCTGATATTCGCTGGGAGCAAAAAAGAGATATATTTATTAATTCTATAACTATTAAAAATGAGCAAACTCTTTTGCAGAATGTTTTGGTTCTATCAAATACTATAAAAGGACGTGTATTTGATGCAAATGATGTGGTTGAAGAATTTAGGAGCTTTGAAAGAAACTCGAACTTAATGGTAGATATATTTGCTTATACAGGAGAGACGATATTTAAAATCATCACCGACTTCTTGAAAAAATTGGACGAGACATATTGTCCGTTTCGAGAACTGAGGATTCGCTTACTTGTTAAAGATCTCAGTAGTCAATCCGTAATTCCATACGATGAAAGTCTAAAAGAGAATATCAACTACAGAGAGAGTACAATTGAATTTTCTAGGGTTAACATGACTACATTTTTGGCATCTCTGAAATCACACCAATCTAGATTAGGCCATAAAATTAAGATTTGCTTTGAAACAAAAGTTTATAAGCTTGAACCCTTTCATAAAGGAATAATTATTAACAATCTCAGCGCCTATTGGGCACTTTACCCTATTGTTAAGGGGGTTCGAGCCAGTGATCCTGAAACTTGGGACTATAGGGGCCTGGAGGCTAGCTTTTGCGAGTTGAAATATGGCCGCTCAGATGGGGAAAGTGGGATAATTCATTCTATATCAGAGTGGTTTAATACTATTTGGGATAGCCCCTTCTCGAAACCATATAACGATCATTAATATTAAGGAGCTAGATAAAATGGTAACTGTTAATCGCATCCTCATTATCTTTGATTGCGATGGTGTTCTAGTAGATAGCGAGGTAATTTCTTGTCGCGTTGTATCCGAATGCTTGGCTGATGTTGGCATCAATGTTACGCTAGCAGAGGTTATGGACCGCTATATTGGGGTTAGTTTTCGCACAATGCTTGATGACCTTAGGTCCCGATTCGATAGCCACTCACTTGCTGAATTTGAAAAGAGGTATCAACAAAGGATCTTAATTGCTTTAAAAAGAGATTTAAAGGCAATTGAAGGGGTTGAGCAGGCTTTAAAAACTCTCACCTCAAGAACTTGCGTTGCTTCAAGCAGCAATCGAGAGCGTATCATTTTTGAGCTTTCGACAACTGGTCTGTTACGTTATTTTAGCGACAACTTGTTCAGTGCAACGCAAGTAGCGCAGGGTAAACCTGCTCCTGATTTATTGTTATTAGCGGCTGCAAAAATGTCGGCTAGTCCTGAGCAGTGCGTTGTTATTGAAGACAGTATTCCAGGTATAAAAGCGGCATGTGCAGCCGGGATGCGCGTTCTTGGTTTCCACGGTGGCAGTCATTGCAAGCCAGGACATGGAGAAGAGTTAATAAAAGCGGGTGCACTCCTCTTGTTTAAAAATATGTTCGATCTTCCATCAATCATTGCAAATTTATCCTAGTTCCAGTCAGCTATTCGGTCATTATAAAAGCATTGAATTATGAGACAAATTCGGGAGCTTTATTAACTTATTATTATTATAATAAGTTTCAGAATCTTATTATCTAATTTCTAATTAGGCTAATAATCGGCAGTTCATGTAACTGAATGTTTTAGCAATAATGGGAATTTGCATTTTTATAGAAATATTTTTACAAACTCGCATTTGTTTTTTATAACAGAATGTATCTGCTTTGTAAAAAACTCGTCTTTAAGAGTATAGAGAGTGGGAGAATTTTATGGCAGAAAACAATCAATTTATTAAATCTGATATCGGGGCTCAGGCTGCGTGGAAAGGTTTTTCCTCTCAAACGCTTTATATTGCATCGAGAATTGTTGCAGATACCGATGATAATTGCTTTTATCCAGAAGATATCGAGGATTTAGTTATTAAAAATGAAGACAAAGTAGTTGAGGCAGTCCAAATTAAAAATGTGTCCGCTGACCTTACAGTTTCGCATCTTTCTTCTACTAAGTATTCTCTTTCTGGTGAAGGTTTTTTTAACAGAGTTTGCAGCTTACATGCGCAATATCCCGAATTTAATATAGTTAAAGTAGTGTATTTTAATTCGTTGGGTGATGAACTTAATGGGATTTCCAAAGGTAACAACTCTTACTGTAAATCTGTGAAAGAAAAACTTGTTAATAACCATAAACTGACTGCGAATGATGCGGAGTGGCTTGTTTCTTCATTGTTTTTTGAGAAAGTAGACATTTCAACACTGGAACAAACTATTTATTCACAAGTTAAAGAATATGTTGAAACTATGGCTGCTCCCGAAATAGCAAAATCATTATTGATTCAACATGTTTCAGAGTTGTCAAAGTCAAAGGGGTTTATCAGTAAAAAAACTTGGAAAGAACAAATCCATAGCATTGGCGTAGACATTGCATCAATTGATGGCTATTTTAAAGAATACAACAAATCTTTAGTTAGATTAAGCGAGTTAGCAACCGAAAAAAGCGAAGAACAATTAAGGAATGAATTTAATCAAGGCATTTCTACGCACCCTGACCATATTCGTTACGAAATCGATTTCAGAAGAGAACAATGGTTAAATGCTATTGTTACCTCAATGAATGAAACAAATATTGTGATCGTCAAAGGTGTTTCAGGTCAAGGTAAAACAGCGATTTGTTATAGATATTTGCTTGAAAATTATCCTGATGGATTAGTATTTTGCGTTCGACATATTTCTTCCGAGCAGCAAGCAGAAAATTTAATTGTAGCTTTAAATGGAATTGCTAAACACACGCAAAAATTAATTGTATATATTGATGTAAACCATGGTGAAACAAAGTGGGGTTTATTAGTGCAAGAAATGAGCATGAGGAAAATCAATATCCCCCTATTGATTTCAATAAGAGAAGAAGATTTCAATTTGACCCCTATTAACGGCAGCATGTTTGCTTATAAGTTAATCGAAGTGCAATTAACGGAAGTGGAAGCAAAATTGATTTACGATCATAGCACAGCTTTTATGCCTCATGATAAGCATCGAACATTTGAAGAATCTTGGATATCCTTCGGTGGTAAAGGCCCGTTGATTGAGTTCACTTATTTTTTAACCAATAATCAAACATTAACAGAGCGCCTGAGGGGGCAAATCAGTAATTTGCTTTTAGAAAAAGTCCCGGATTCATGGTTTGATATATTAAAAGTCGTTAGCCTCGCCGGGAAAATTGGTGGCGCAGTATCTGCGAGCAAGTTAAAAAATATTGTTAAATGCGATAATTTTATTTCAGCCATACAGCGTTTTACGGATGAATATCTTATTAGAGAAACATTGGACAAAGTCTATATTGAAGCCCTCCATCCTATCCGCGCAACCATATTGGGTGAAGTGTTAAAATCATTAACCATCGATGAACCAATAGATGACTTATTGAATTGTATTGGATGTATTGATGCATATAATGTACAATATTTGTTAATGGATTATTTTACAGAAAATCCATACAACAAACAGATAATTAAAGATATAACTCCGGTAGTTCAAAATGATTGGTCTTCGTTTGCAAGGACAGTTACGGCAATGCTATGGCTTGATGTCAAAAGGTATTATGAGAGTAATGCTCAAGTAATCTCTAATTTAATTGAAGACAAAGGTAAAGGTTGGCTGGGCCTGATGCCAATTGATGTTTCTGGATTACTTAGACCAGATGAATTTGTATTTGAAAATCTTGTAAAAGATGATTCTTTTCCTGGAATTGATAAAGACGCAATCATCCAGACTATTGATAATTTAAGAGCATCGCTGTCTTCGCTTTGCGTTGATTTCGAGGCAATCGATACGTTTATTTTATCTGCTACTATACCCACATCCAACATTAAAAATGACGATGACTGTGATGCACTTGGGTACAGTTTATTTTGGTTGGCAAAAAAAAATCGAGCATTAAATGAAGTCAAACTAAATGAAGATTCTTGGAACATTTTGCTGCGTTCAGATTTTCAAATTTGTGCAAATGCTGTGCGTGGGATGTTTGAGCATGAATTGCTGAGTGGTGATTATGAAAAATTAAAAAACAGTCTGCTTGATAGGTTCTTAGCAGACTATCGCACAATTATCTACTCCGAATCCGAAAACGATGTTGTATGTAAATTTGTTCCTCCAGTTTTTGCTGATAAAAGTGATGCTTTGCCATCTGAAAATTTCAATCATTACTGGAAAATTAAAGCACTCAATATTTTGCAGCAAATTTTCCCAACCAAAGAATATATAGAAGTTGAATTGCTTGGAGTAGATATTCTGTCAGATTTAGCAATCAAACAGATGGATTATAAGGTGCGCATTCCCAAATCAAATCGCAATGATACCTGGATTACAGAAATAAATTCATGGTTTATTTCAAGGGTTAATTATTCTTGCAGACCTTCATCTTGGAATGAATATGTGGAGAAGATTGAGAAAATTAGAACAACATCAAATACCTTGATTTCCGATGCAATATCACTGGTTGATAACTTTTACAAGAAACAGCGTTGGAGTAAAGATCGTTGGAATAAAGTATATACTGGGATAGCGACATTATCTTCATTAATTTCAAAAGATTTATTATTACCTGTATCAGTAGTTGACAAATATTGCTTGTACAGAGAAGATATGCAAAATGATATCTTCAAAGAAAACAATAAGATTGTGATCGCACCCCTATTATACACAAAATATAAAAAGTTAAAAAAAGAGCTATCGAACGGTTATAACTCTGTCGAAAACTTCTTTAAAAATTTTGCAGACGTGTTACTTAAAAGAATCAATCACACTTCTTTAGAAGGCATCAATTTAAATTTGGGGCTATTAAATTTGTTTGAGTCATTAAAATCAATTTCAAAGATGCAACTCGAATTCGATAAGTTTTTTCAAAACTATCGCTCATTAGAAGTTGGATTTAATGGCGTTGAAGTAGAAAACCTAAATGTTATGCTAAATGTATGGCATCATGTTGTCGAAGCGCCTCCTAAAGGCTATCAAATTGCGTACGATGCAAAACAGAAATACCGAAAAGCAATTAAGCTTGTTAAAAGTTTGCATAGTACAGAAGCTATCAAAGATATTTCAATCGTATCGAAAGAAAACAGAATGTTTTTCTTGAAAGAATTTGATGCAAATAGCAGTGAAATGATTTTAGAGTGTGATTTTATATCCGAAACAATACATGAATATTTTTTTAAAAACGCTGACCAATTTTCAAACGAAAAATGGCTTATCGATACCACCGGATATGAATTTGTTTACATCCCATTATATAATGATATACCCATCAATGTTGGCTTTTCTATTTCGAGCCTGCGTGTGTTTGAAAATCGTATATCCGATGCTTTGTTCCCAGCGGCAATTGACAAATCAATTTATGAATACTTGGGCATTGATTATACAATCGTCGAGAAATGCATTTTGCTAAATGCTACATTTGGTGCTTTAAAATTGCTTATACATCAATACAATGAAATTGCAGCATTTAACACAGGTGACTATTGTCTGCATATAAACGGAATAAATAATTATGCTCAAAGTTTTGCTGATGAAATGGGTAGACAAGTCTCGAACTTGGCAGAACAAATAGATATTTTAAATGCATTAAGCGAAGTTGATGAAATTGCAATTGAATTCATAGCTGCAATATTAGAATGCATTAACAGAATGAATGATCTGTTTGATTTTGTGAAAAAATTTGAACCAATCGAGGAATTTGAAACGCTTGTACAAAATGCAAATGGAGCACTTGCTATCCTTCAATCATACATTGTAAAAGAAAATGAAAATTCAGCCCGCTAATTCAGTTCCCATTATGTCTAGTATGTCTAGCGAATTATCCGAAGTTAGGCGTAAAAAAGCTCAAACCCGAATCAGAGCTTGAGTAAATTAGAAGCAGGTTCTGTGGAGCAGATACTTACCTAACTTTGGATAATTGACATAGCACGAAACCGCGAAGGTTAGCACAACTGTTATGGGGATTGAATTTTTAATCTCCTTTCAAATTTAGCAAGATTTTGATGGGAACTCATGCAAATGCATCGAAACAACTTCAAGGATACTGAAAAAGATATAGTTTCCCCCTCCCCATAACAGGGCACCTTCTTAAATACATGCAGTTTGAACAGTGATTGGGGGAGATTTACCCAAGATCATAAACCGTTTGGGTTTTTCTGATCCGCAATTAGGGCATTTGGATAAATCTAATCCTGTGAGCTTCTGGATGAGTTGAAGGGTTGAAGCTTTCTCTCTAATTAATAAAGGCGTATGGGTAAGTTTTTTACAAAGCTTAAGTTTGGTAGTCTTGTTGCGATTTCCAAGCAAGCCGTAGTGCCTGATTTTCATAAAGCCACTCGGCAGGATATGAATAAGAAACCTGCGGATAAACTCCTCGGAGGAAAGAGTCATTATCTTATTCTTACTGTCGTCCTTGTAATCTCGCCATTTGAAAGAAACCGTATCCTTTTCCATGCTAACAATGCGCTTGTTGGATATAGCCACCCAGTGAGTATATCGCCCTAGGTATTCAACAACACAAGCAGCATTTTTAAACGGCGGTTTGCAGTAAACAATCCACTCTTTGCCATAGAGAGAGGAGAGTAGCTTTTCGAATTCCTTATCGTCGGAAAGATGTTTTTGACTTCCGTGGAACTCAAGCTTGTTTTGGTAGTAGAGTTGTTTAAGGTAATATAGGAATTTTCCTCTAAACTTCCGGGAGAGAACTTTAACCGGAATGAAGAATTTCTTTCTGCTGTTCACCCATTTTCCGATGGAGGATAATCCGCCGCCGGGTACAATGCAGTGAATATGCGGGTGGTGCATGAGGTTTTGTCCCCAAGTATGCAGTACCGATGTAAAGCCAATCTTTGCACCGAGATATTTTTTGTCAGAAGCTAAATCGGCGAGAGTTTCAGCAACGGTCTTAAACAAAAGGGTATAAACTACTTTTTGATTTTGGTAGACCATTAAATTGAGAGTATCCGGGATGGTGAATACCACATGGAAGTATCCGATGTCGAGCAGATTGCTTTTCTGGTTTTCAATCCAACGTTCTTTGGCCAGGGCTTGGCATTTAGGGCAGTGCCTGTTGCGGCATGAATTGTAAGAAATACGGGTATGCCCACAACTATCACAAACCTCTTTATGGCCGCCTAACTCTAACGTTCTACATTTTTGAATGGCAGACATCGCCTTATGTTGCGTGATAGTGAGCTTATGGTTAGTTCGATAGTTTTTGCCGTATTTTATGAAGATATCTTGGACCTCAGCCATTGTCTTTGTCCGATTTAACCATCTGATCAAGGGGACTTGTTACGTTCAGAGATTCAATCTTAACCAAATGCAAGTAAACGCAGGTCGTGTTGATATTTGAGTGACCGAGCAGTTGCTTGATGTGGTAAATACTTGTGCCGGATTCCAGGAGGTGAGTCGCGAAACTATGCCTCATAGTATGGACTGAAACGTTTTTAGTGATCTTAGCTTTGTTTATATATTTATGAAAAAGATTTTCTACAGCTTTGGGAGTAATGTGTGTTCCAGTATGATTCCTGCTGTAAAAAAGCCACTCTTTAGGGCGGTAAGCTTGCCAGTAGGTTCTGAGCATTTCAAGATTATTTTGAGAAAGCAGGGCATATCGATCTTTGCTACCTTTGGCATTGCGGATGAATAACTGCATTTTATCGCTATGGATATCTATGACTTTTAGAGAGGCCACTTCGCTTAGGCGAAGCCCTGCACCATAGAGGGTCATAAGAATGCATTTATCTCGCAAGTTGTCACAGGCGTTAAAAAGGGCTTGGATTTCCTCTCGGGTAAGGATGTCAGGGAGTTTGCGTGGTTTTCGGTGGCGAGGGATTTGTCTATGGTTTAAAGTGACGTTCAAGGTTACACCATACAAAAAGCGGAGGCCACTGTTGTAGGTATTTACCGTTTCAGGAGCAACTTTCTTAACCGTAGTGAGATAATGAAGAAACTGTCTAACATCTTCTACGCCTAGCTCGGTTGCAGGTTTATCGAAGTGGTTTTGAAAGAGTTTAACTTTGGTAAAGTATTCAGCCTGGGTATGCTTACTAAATCCTCTAAGCTCCACATCGAATTTCAGTTTTGCTAAAACTTCTTCTTTTGTCATGATAGATCATCTCCTGCAAAATATAATATCCAATATATTACAGGAGATTCAACAGTAGTAATAGCTAACATCAATATTCGGTTATAAAGCAAGAGTGCTACTAAGGGAACCACCGCGCCAGCGGTTTAGTGCAATGTCTAAAATATACCAAGTCTTAGAGAAAGTTAAACTTCGCAAAATCCATAATATGTGCAACCCGCAATCAAGGTTCGCGGAAGAAAGTATTTTCATATTATTTACGGAATGGATTACTTACAGCCCGAGAATCTGGTTCGCTTGAAGCAAAGAAATGTTAAACGAAAACAGCGTCATGCCCTCATGGAATTTGCCTTAGGAGTGGAAGGGGTTAAACGTTTTGTAGGTCAGGAACCGCTCGCTCATATTCTCGAATGTGTGTTAACAACGCTGGCTTTAGAGGCTGAACGGTTGACCCAAGGTTATTGAATCAAGGGTGATAATATGGCATAATCGAAAATTGGATGGACGGGCCTTCCAAGGAATATGATCTAAAGCCGACAATGACGGTGGCAGGTCAAATTCGTCAGCGCTGACGAATTTGACCTGCCACC
>LOEW01000307.1 GCA_001516045.1 Desulfosporosinus sp. BRH_c37 | reverse complement strand
GAAGCAGAATAAGGTGTATCACTCCCACTTGTAGAAGTGGGAGTCCTACGATTTGGATAAGACCCAACAGAGCGTCTTACCATGAACTTTAAACAATCAGGGATAGAATTCATAGTATACCTATGAATTCTATCCCTGATTAGTATAATCACGCCTAATCCATCAGATTAATTGGCTGCCTTTCCCCTTCCAATGCTTTCATTAGTTTGGCTTTCGTCACTTCCTGGTGTGAGGCGTGCCACAAAACCTGTCGTTCACTGACTAAAAGCACTTGAGGAGACTGATGTTTCAACCCTAATTCCTCTGCCGCCTGGTTTGAAACTGGGCGAGCTTCAATAACTTTGATCATGCCTACCAAAACCTCATCTGAACTATCCTTGATAAAATTCTGAACCTCCCGCCACGCACGGCTACTGATAGGACATACAGTACTATGTTTGAAAAGTATAATCTGACGTTGGCAAGATTCGTCCAGAATTTGTTCTAAGTCTTGTGAACATGTAATTTCTTTGAATACCGCCATCGTTTCTCTCCCTTCTATCGTTTATGTTATTATAACAAAGTCACTCTAGTTTACAAAGTTAAGTCATGCATTTTACTTTTTTGTCTTTATTCACTAACTGAGGAACCTACCACTGGGATTACATTCCGAACGGGCGACAAGACCGCTAAAATACCACCCATGACGACAAAAATCCCGCCTCCCGCCTGTAAAAGGGTTAAATGTTCATCAAGCAAAAAAACGGCGAAGATAACGGTCATAACTGGTTCTAATGTGCTAATAATTGATGCGGAGGTCGCACCTATAAGTTTCATACCATGGAAAAATGTTAACAATGCAATAATGGTGGAAAAAAAGGCAATACCCCCAATTCCTAACCATATATTCCAAGCGAGGTTCCAAGTAATCTCGCTCAATGTAAGCCCTAATACTCCATAAGTAAGGGCAGAAAAGGTGGCAATCAACGTAATAGTCACTAACGGGGTCGTTGTCTGTAACACTTGATTTCCAATGATTATATAAGTTGCATAAACGAAGGCAGATCCAAGAGCAAGAGCTACCCCAAGAAGATTTATGTCGTTCATCGCAACTCCTAGCACCAAAACCAAGCCCAATGTTGACAGCAACAGTCCAAAAAGTTTAAACTTTGAGAATTTTTCTTGGTTAGTCAAAACGGCAATGATAGTAACAATAATCGGATAAGCATACAAAAGTAATGCTGCTAAGGAAGCCGGAATATAACGCACCGAGGTTAAGTAAAGTCCAGCCATCAAAGAATAACATATCCCACCCATGCCCCATAAAATAAACCAGATTTTTAGAGGGAGTCTGGGAAATCCTTCTCGCGAAATAGTAATTATCCAGAAAAAAAGTGCAGCTATGGTAGATCGAAAAAATAATACTGTAAAAAGACTCGCACCTCCTGAAAATACATATTTCCCCAATATAGGATATAAACTAAATCCCAAAGTAGAAATAAGGATTAAAATTACGCCTAACCCTATCTGATCTTTTTGCCCATTATTCATGTCAAAACACCTCGTCTCAGTCTAGTCGAAACCCCTTGACTTTATCTTACCACAAGATGCAGGAAATTGAACTAAAGAGATCAAGCATTATCCAAAAGTCAGAGGTCAGAAGCCAGAAGCCCGAATACTCTGATCTCTGGCTTCCGACTTCTGACCTCCGATTAGGCGTATATTTACATTCCTTCGGTATTATTTTATCTTTTGTATTGACTTTTCTCCAAATTGTTTAGTTACCACTTTTTCATAAGGAGCAATCTTATTCAGCTCCCCCGCATCCTTAATGATTTCTTGAAGGAGATAGAAATCCTTTTCGTTAAGGACAGGGTCTTTCTTCCAGCTGTTCTGTTCCTTATAATGTTTGATAGCACTAACCATTATCTCATCGCTTTCTTCTGGGAATTGGAGCTTAATAGCCTTGGCAATTTCCTCTGGAGAATGGCTTGCTACCCAACTCTGCCCCTTGTAAATTGCATTAGTGAACTTTTGAATAAGCTCGGGATTTTTATCGATTGTACTTTTCTTAGTAAAATATGCTGTATATGGAACTTCACCACTCTCCTTGCCTAGAGAAGCTACGATATATGCTTTGCCCTCTTTCTCCATAGTGGATGCCGTAGGCTCGAAGATAATGACATAGTCTCCTTGGCCTCCTATAAAGGCACCTGGCATTGCGGCAAATTGTATAGTGGTATCAATGAATACATCTTTCTCATTCGTTAGGCCATTTTTATTCAATACGTACTGGAGGACAATGGCTGGCATTCCGCCCTTACGTCCACCAATAATATTCTTTCCTTTAAGATCACTCCATTTAAAGTTAGAATTAGCCTTCCGACCCATGAGAAACGTTCCATCCCCATTGGTAAGTTGAGCAAATACAACACTATGATCCTCTTTGCCCTCGTTAAAGACATAGACACTTGCTTCGGGTCCGGCCAAGCCGATATCCACTTGCCCTGATAATACAGCAGTCATGACCTTATCCGCGCCTGCACCATTTGTTAGGTCAATATCCAGTCCCTCTTCTTTAAAGAACCCTTGATTCAGAGCTACATACTGAGGAGCATAAAAAATTGAGTGGGTTACCTCGGAGAGTTTAACTTTGGTGAGCTCAGTTTGATTACTACAACCAGTTAATACTAAAGACAACCCTAAGATTAACACGATAAGTACAAGCATAAACTTATTTTTCATAATCAGAATCCTCCTATAATTTTAGTTTTGGTCACTAATCAAACATTTGTTTTTATAGTTTAGACTTTGTTTTTTACAAGAAATTTTTCTAGGTAAACCACCCCCTGATACATAATGGTCGCTGCCACGCCCAAGATAATGACACTGGTCATTACTAGGTCTAATTTGAAAACTTGGCCACCGTAAACGATGAGATAACCCAAGCCAGCTTTGGATACTAAAAACTCTCCCACGATCACTCCGACCCAAGATAATCCGACATTAATCTTAAGGGCATTGATAAAAGTTGGAAACGACGCCGGAAGTAAAACTTTGGTAAGAACCTGAAACTTTGTACCACCAAAGGTCTGAACGAGCTTGATCTTTTCCTCGTCGATAGCTAAAAACCCATTTAAAACTTCCAAAACTGTGACTATTAGAGAAATAGCCAAGGTCATGACAATGATTGCTGCTGGGCCTGCCCCGATCCAAACAATAAACACCGGACCAAGCGCTATTTTTGGCAAACTGTTAAGGACTACTAAATATGGTTCTAAAACTTTACACAAAAATTCTGACCACCATAGGATAATGGCAATCATCGTTCCTAAAAGTGTCCCCAAGACAAAGCCAACGACTGCTTCTAGACAGGTTATCCCTATGTGTTGAAAAAGTACCCCCTCTTCATACAACCTAATAATCGTTCTAATGACCCTCGTTGGTTGGCTGGTGATAAACGGGTCTACGAGCTTGGCATTAGCGCATATTTCCCAAAGTCCTAGGGCAATCATCAATATCATCGCTTGGAGGACACGAATATATATCTTTTCCATCCTAACATGCCGCAAGTATTCTATATGTTCTTGAGAAAGGACTGATTCACTAGTCCTGAGAGGAATACTCTCTTGTCCTTGTTTAGACATGGACATCCAGCCCCTTCCATATCTCTTGAAAATAATACTGATATTCAGGTGCTTCCCTAGAGGATAAGGGTGTCCTGTTATTACAACTTAACTTTATTTCATAGATATCTTTGATCGTTCCAGGTCGCTTGGTTAAGAGAATGACTCGGTCTGACATACTGATACTCTCTGCAATATCGTGGGTCACTAAAAGTGCGGTTTTGTTTTCCTGTTTAATAATGGCATAGATATCCTCATTGACCACGAGTCTGGTCTGATAATCTAGGGCAGAAAAGGCTTCATCAAGAAGGAGGATTTGAGGGTCAGTCATCAGGGTTCTTATTAGAGCTACTCTTTGCCTCATCCCACCAGAAAGCTGGTTTGGATATTTGTCTTTAAATTCATAGAGTCCATACGTACTAAGAAGTTTTAAGGCCCGACCTTTCGCCTCAGGTGTTACAAATCTGCGTATCTCCAGACCTAGCATGACATTTTGTAAAATTGTCCTCCAGTCAAAAAGATGATCCTTTTGCAACATGTATCCAATTTTTCGGGAAGTCCCCGTAACCTTTTCTCCAGAAAGCAAGACTGTCCCAGTGGTCGAAGAAAGTAACCCAGAAATAATTGATAAAAGGGTAGATTTACCGCAACCGCTCGGACCGACGATACTGACAAACTCTCCGTTTCGGATTGAAAAATTAATACTTTCTAGAGCAGTTATTTCTCCATTGAGTGATTGATATTTCATACCTACGTTTTGAACATTAACCACATCGTTCAATGGCACTCCCCCCCAAAGCATCTCTGCTTTTATAGTGTATTGGAAAATGTATAAATCCGTGAGCGAATTTGAATGTTTACCAATTAATGTCTATTAATACAGCCATTTTAACTTTGCTTGTATATTAATTATTCAAAAGCAAAGAGAACTGTCGTTGCACTTTAAAAAATGCTTCGACTGTTCTCTTTAAGAAAACCCTGAAAGGGCAATTCATGTTGCCCCCTCACCTCCTTGGGAACTTATACTTTCTTATACTTTCTTATACTTTCTTATACTTTAAACAGCAGTGAAGGGCTCGAACTTAGTCCAAGCCTTTCACTGCTGTTTTGATACGCTGTAACCCTTCTTCTAACACAGAACGGGCACAACCTAAATTTAGTCTTGCAAAGCCTTCTCCACCGGGTCCAAATAGATAGCCTGCACTTAAACCAACACCCGCCCCGTGAACCAGAAATTTCTGTAAGGCCTTGGGGTTCATTCCTAAAGCTCTAAAATCGAGCCAAATAAGATAGGTTCCTTCTGGCTGAATCGCCTTTATTTGAGGCAATTCTTGGTTGAGGAACGAGATTATGAACTTCATGTTTCCCAATAAGTAGTTCATTAATTGATCTAGCCAGTCACTGCCATGCCGGTAGGCTGCTTCCATTGCCGTAATGCCAAACACATTAGGGTGATGAATCCCAGTTAAGCCAAGAGAAGCTCGAAATGCCTGTCGATTCTTGTCATTAGGAATGATCAAATTTGAAGTTTGTAAACCAGCTAAGTTAAACGTCTTACTTGGAGCAGTACAAACAATCGATTGGAGAGCCACTTCTGGGGAAAGAGACGCAAAGGGAATATGGCGGTAACCATCATAGATAAGATCACAATGAATCTCGTCCGAGATGACTAGAACACCATGAGCTAAGCAAAGCTGCCCCAAGCGCTCAAGCTCTACTCGTTCCCATACTCGTCCAACAGGATTGTGCGGGTTGCAAAGAATCATCATTTTTACACCGTTAGCAAATTTCTCCTCTAAGTCCGCAAAATCCATGGAATATCGACCGTTCTCCAAAGTAAGTTGGCTACTAACAAGCTCACGATCGTGATTTTGTATAGCTTGAAAAAAGGGCGGATAAACAGGAAACTGAACAAGGATCTTATCCCCTGGCATAGTTAAACTCCGTACAAGTTCATTCAAGGCAGGAACAATTCCGGGGCAAAAAGAAATCCAGTCCCTTTGAATTTCCCAACTATGGCGCTCTTGCATCCAGTCGATAAGTGCTTCGTAATAGCCATCCATTCCATCAGAATAACCGTATATCCCATGTTTCGCTCGGTTCACAAGTGCCTCAACCACGGCTTCCGGAGCAGCAAAATCCATATCCGCTACCCACATCGGCAAGATGTCCTCGCGTCCAAAGATTCGTTGATTAAAATCCCACTTTACAGAACTCGTATGGTGCCGATCAATAATATGGTCAAAATTATATTTTTTGGCATCATTTTTCATAGTTTTCACCTAACCTTAAACGCCCTTAGTCATCTATATCCATCTTTTGATTTGACGGGCAAGCACCATTATTTAAGTCAATATCCGCGGATACCTGACTCCAGGAAGCTTCCTCAATGTTAATTGTCTCGAGGAAAAGTACAAGGTCAGCTCTTCCGTAATAAGCTGGAACCCCCTCATTATTCTTTGTCACAAGTACAACCGGCATTCCTTTATAGAGAGGGAGCAATGCTTTAATAATAATATTTGCATCCATCGCATTTTGAAATACTCTCGCTTGGACGGAAACAACGGCAATCTTTTTACCTTGTTCCTCGATAATAGCGCCTTCAAATTGTGTTTTCACTAAATTCATCTCCTATTTGCATTAATCAGCAATCCCTATATTTTAGAATTCGACAGGTATCTGAAAAAACCTGCAAAAAAAGATAGCAGGGATAAATTAGAACTTATCCTCGGAAGTAATTCACTCCACCGGCGAAAATAGGTTGATACTTATTTCCCGGGACATTAATTGCTATTCCCATTCCGGTCCTTTCGGAATGAGCCATTTTACCCAGAATACGCCCATCCGGACTGGTAATTCCTTCAATCGCTTCGTAGGATCCATTCGGCGTATAGGTAATATCATTGCTTGGGTTACCATCGAAATCGACGTATTGGGTGGCAACCTGTCCATTAGCAATCAACGTCTCAATCACGTCTTTACTGGCGACAAACCGTCCTTCTCCATGTGAGATGGGCACGGTGTGAATTTCTCCCAGGTTTACCCCGCTAAACCAAGGGGATAAGGCGGAAACAACTTTGGTTTGGACCATACTGGAAACGTGACGTCCGATTTTGTTGTACGTAAGGGTAGGAGAATCCTCAGTTAAATCCGTAATTTCTCCGTAGGGGACGAGACCAAGTTTAATTAAGGCTTGAAAACCGTTGCAAATCCCGAGCATCAGACCATCTCGCTGATTTATCAGTTCTGCTACTGCTTCGTTAATCCGAGGATTTCTGAACATGGTAGCAATAAATTTGCCCGAACCGTCCGGTTCATCTCCTGCACTGAAGCCACCTGGGAGCATAACAATTTGAGAGGTATCTATCATTTTAACCATCTCTCGAATAGATTGTTCGACATCAACAGCCGTTAGATTTCTGATCACTAGAGTTTCAACAACCCCTCCGGCCTTCTCAAAGGCCTTCACCGAATCGTATTCACAGTTAGTACCCGGAAATACCGGAATAAAGATTCTCGGCTTGGCCACTTTAGAGGACGGTTTTCTAGTATTCCGCATGTTAGAACTCATCTTTTGCGGCTGAGAAACTGTTTCGACTTGCGTAGGAAAGATTTTTTCGAGTGGCTTTTCCCAGGCCTGTAAAGCCTCGTCAAGCCCAATATCCATTCCATTAACCGTGATCAAAGGTTTTTCCTGAGTAAAGCCGAGCAGTTGGTAAGCTACCCCGCCGAAAACCTCTGCTAGATTTACAGTTTCTCCGATTTCCAAAACGATCGAGCCATAATCAGTTGAAAACAAACTTTGTATATCTATCTGCCCATTAAAGACCATCCCGATCCGATTGCCGAAGGACATTTTGCTGAGAGCAGCAGCTACTCCTCCCACCCTTACGGTATGCGTTGCCAGGACGAATCCAGAATTGATCAACTCGGCAATCTTACGATAATTATTACATAGATGCTCAAAATCAGGGACTTCATGTTCATCCCGGACTGCTGTTACCAAGACCACCTGACTGCCGACCTTTTTAAACTCTTGGGATACGACCTTATCTGCACGGGTAACATTGACCGCAAAAGCCACCAAGGTCGGAGGAACATGTAAATCCATAAAGGTTCCGGACATACTGTCCTTTCCGCCGATGGCCGGGATCTCTAGTTTCTTCTGGGCGTAAAAAGCCCCGAGTAAAGCGCTGAAGGGTTTACCCCACTTTTCCGGATCAGTCCCCAGTTTTTCGAAATACTCCTGCAGGGTAAGCCTCACTTTGCTGAAATCTCCACCCAAAGCCACGATCTTGGTTACCGCATCAACGACAGCAAACAGGGCGCCGTGGAATGGACTCCATTTTGCCAATTGCGGATTATAGCCATAGGTCATGATAGTCGCAGTATTCGTTTCCCCAGACAGCACCGGAAGTTTTGCTACCATGCCTTCTGCCGGGGTCGTTTGATACTTACCTCCCAACGGCATCAGTACCGAAGACATCCCAATGCTACCATCAAACCTCTCAACTAGCCCTTTTTGGCTACAGACATTTAAGTCCTGCAAATTGACCAACCAGGCTTCTTTTAAAGATGGAATTTCACTTTCAGTAACTTTTGGATCGACTGTTTTTGGCAGCCTCTTAAAGTAATTACGACTGGCATCAGGAAGAGTTACTTGAACCTTCGTCTTCTGCTTAACCCCATTGGTATTCAGAAACTCTCTGCTGAGATCGACAATCGCTTGCCCCCGCCAAAGCATCTTGAGCCTGGGATTATCGCTAACCCGGGCCACCAAAGTTGCTTCCAGGTTTTCCTCCTGAGCATACCTGGCAAACGCCTCAAAATCTTCAGCACTAATAACAACGGCCATGCGCTCCTGCGATTCTGAAATCGCTAATTCAGTCCCATCAAGACCTTCATACTTTTTGGGGACGGCATCAAGATTAATTTCCAAGCCATCCGTTAATTCCCCAATAGCTACAGCCACGCCACCCGCTCCAAAATCATTACACCGTTTAATCAGAGTACTAACTTTTGCATTACGAAAGAGCCTTTGGATTTTTCGTTCCGTGGGAGGATTTCCTTTTTGTACTTCCGCTCCACAGGTCAGTAAGGACTCCGTTGTATGTTCCTTAGAAGAACCTGTAGCACCACCACATCCATCCCGACCCGTTCTTCCACCGACCAGTACGACAATATCCCCAGGTTCAGGGGCTTGGCGCACGACGTTCTCACGGGGAGCAGCTGCAATTACAGCCCCAATTTCCATACGTTTGGCCACAAAGCCTTCGTCATAGACTTCCGTAACTTGTCCGGTGGCAATTCCTATTTGATTACCGTAGGAACTGTATCCCGAAGCCGCACCCCTAGTTATCTTTCTTTGCGGCAACTTACCGGATAATGTATCCTTTAGTTTTGTTCTAGGGTCCCCGCTCCCGGTCAAACGCATAGCCTGATAAACGTATGTGCGGCCTGATAAAGGATCTCGGATAGCACCACCCAAACAGGTAGCAGCCCCTCCAAACGGTTCGATTTCCGTAGGATGATTATGGGTCTCATTCTTAAACATCACTAACCACTCTTCACCTTGGCCGTTGATATCAACCTTCACAACAATACTACAAGCATTGATCTCATCCGATTCATCGAGGTCTCCTAAAAGCCCTCTTTTCTTCAGTTCTTTCATAGCTAAAACACCGATGTCCATAAGACAGACGTCTCTATTTGAAGCGTTTTCAGCATAGACATAATCTCGGGAAGTGAGATATTCCTGGTAGGCCATGGTCAGTGGGTATGCAAAATCCCCTTCCGCAATTGAAACCTCTTCGATCAGGGTATTAAAAGTAGTATGTCTACAATGATCTGACCAGTAAGTGTCAATCACTCGGATCTCTGTAATCGTAGGATTCCTATTCTCTGTATCTCGGAAATAAACCTGACAAAATGCCAAATCCTCATAACTCATCGCTAAGCCGGTTTCTTGAAAGAACGATCTTAGCTCGGCAGGTGTCTTCTCCATAAAACGCTCGATAATTTCAACATCCGGCGGAATCACCGATTCAAATTCTAGACTCTCGGGTTTTTCTAAAGAAGCTTCCCGTGCTTCAACGGGGTTTATACAGTAATCCTTTATTTTACAGAAATCTTCCTCCGCTAATTGACCCTTCAAAACAATCACTTTGGCCGAGGCAATATTAGGTCGCTCTTTCTGAGTCAGGATCTGAACACATTGGGCAGCGGAATCCGCCCGTTGATCATACTGACCGGGTAGGTATTCCATGGCAAAAACCAGGTCCTCAGGCGGAAGCTCAAGCTGCTCGTCAAACACCAAATCCAGCGGAGGCTCAGCAAAAATTATCGGACGGGACTTTAAATACTCCTCATCCGTAATTCCTGAAATATCATAACGGTTTATGACTCTTAAGCCTTCCAATTCTTTGATTCCTAGATTTTCTAACAAATCACTATAGAGACCCTGGGCTTCAATATCATAGCCCGGCTTTTTTTCGACGTAAATTCGTTTGACTTTTTGTGATCCCATACAATCCACAATCCTGTCCCTCCTTCAGTTATTTTAAAGGCTATCATTAAAGTATAAAGCCTTCGCGTGTTTAAATTGTATAAGGCCATAGCACTTTGTCTATGGCCTCGTCGCGCAAAATAGTTGGACAAAAAACTCTTATTCTGCATAATACCATGATTCTGCTCGAAATAAAAGAGGGACGCTTGGCAATGGAGAGTCTAGCACATCACCCAGAAAGCTACATGACTCACATATTTACCACTGTCGTTGTATTAAACTCTTTCTCCACACCCGAAATAGTTATGTACTTGATTTGAATACTGATAGTTTGTCCATTCGCAAATTTAAACGTATCCCTACCGTTTTCATTGTTTAGTTCTGGAATATATAAGTCTAAGCCAGTATTGCCCGAACTGGCTAAGCCTAAATCAGTTCCCTGTAATACAAGTGCGTTATTAACAAATACAGCCATGGGAGAACCAACTATGGGAACATTTTTGTTGTAATCCCAGGCCCACTGCACATGTTCTCCATATTCCGTATATCTCATGATTATGTACTTAATTTTTGACGCTTCAGCAAAGCCCATTGTGGCTAGAAAATGACCATCCGGCTTTCCATCAGTAGTAAGACCTTTAGGATTTAATATGTCTTCTTTTAAGTCAACCCAACTTAAACTCATTTGTGGTGAAATTACAATGTCGCTTTGAGTTTGAGGAGCCGATGGCACCTCAGACGATTCCTGAGACGGTTGAGGGGGATTAGTTTTTACATTACTAGTAGATTTTTTTGAACATCCGGCAGTTACTAAAAGGGTGATTAATAGCAATGTCCACAAAACTTTTCTCAAAATAATTAATCTCCTTTTCTTGCACTGTAACTTCAAATCCAGTTCACTTCAAGGCGTCTGCCCAATTCGCCAATTCCCCACGGAAGTTCTTAGTTAATGTAACAATCTTGCAATACGGTTGATCCTTAAAGTGTTCCATATAAGGGACAAAACCGCTTTTTGAAACAGGAATGTCTATTTGTCCTGAATGTCCGATACAAATGACTTTACATGAATCATGTATGCGAGTAAATATCTTTCGCAATTCCATTATCGTGAAATTCTGACATTCATCAATGATAATGGTCATGTCTTTAAGATTAGTTCCTCTAAGGAATAATGGACTCTTGGGGTAACACCAAATGCTATCCATCACTCGTTTAATAGTTACTTTTCTACGAAGTGCTTCATTTGCCAATACTTCCTCATTATATACACATTGAACGGGGTTCTCATTAATCTCTAAGAGAGCGTCTATGAGCGGTTGATGATAGATGCTTTCCTTCTCAGACTGTGTACCGGGTCTAAAACCCATTGAGGATTCTTGGACTGGATTAAATATATAGGTTAGAGGTTTTTGAAAAATCTTTGCACAAGCAACGGCCAGAGTTGTTTTTCCTGTTCCCGCTTTAGCGTTCACCATTACTAATTGATTATCGAATATCGCATTAACATATTCCTTTTGTTCAGCAGTCAATTTTGGTGCAAACCCAAACAATAAGTTGTTCTCCGGTAGTGGCATAATACTCACCTTATCCTTGCAGCATTATTTTAGATAGACATTTACAATGTCTGAAGTAGGAAATGAATTGCAATGAGTGGAATATCAATAACTAAATTATATCTTATTACATTCGAAGAGAGGATTCAAATGAGAACACAAAAAGCTAGAGCATTAAAAATCTTTCCTTACTATTTTCAATACTAAATAGAATTTTTAGCTATACTCATTTTACCTCAATCATCTGCATCTTAATCTAGACAGCTTAGAAAGCACTCTTTTATTATAGAGAATACCCGTAGGCAACCAGTACACTACCACCCAGAAAAAATCGAACCATATATAAAAGTATAATTATAAACCTCAATCAACAAAAAACTAAGGAGTAGGGAATTCGTAATTATATGAATTCCCTACTCCTTAGTTAGTCTGGCACGCTAACAAAACTTCTACCTTATTTAATTTTACTCCGAATATATGGAATAACAGTCGGTAGTAAAGAAACAAAAATAATCCCAAATATTACATAAGTAAAATTACTTTTCACAGCTGGAATATTACCAAAGAAATACCCAGCAAAGATAAATAACAGGACCCAAGCCATTCCACCAATCATGTTAAAAAAGCAAAACTTCATGAACTTCATTTCACCTAGTCCAGCAACAAAAGGAGCAAAAGTCCGTATGATCGGTAAAAACCTCGACAGAATTATTGCCTTGCCTCCATGTCTTTTATAAAAGACTTGAGTTTTATGAAGGTATTCTTGCTTAATTAGGCGGGTATTTTTCATGCCCAGTAGCTTATCTCCAATCATTCTGCCAATAAAGTAGTTTAAGGTGTTCCCTCCAACCGCAGCAATAATAAGCAGAATAAGGGCGACTTTAAAATTTAAAGCACCCGAAGCACCCAAAGCCCCAATTACAAAAATTAATGAGTCTCCGGGAAGAAAGGGAGTAACCACAAATCCAGTCTCACTAAAAATAATTATGAAGAGAACCAAATAGGTCCAAGTTCCGTAGTCCCTAATTATCTCCAGCAAGTGTTTATCGACATGGAGGACAAAATCAAATAAAGCACTTATTAACTCCATAAAAACTCCTTTATTTTATTCTAAGATAATCACTAACCCGATTGTGCTATAGTTCTCTCCTAATGTCAATCAGGCAATTTTGAAAGTGCATTTTTATTACAGACAATAACGAGAATATCCCTCTCCTCAACGACTGCGTTTGCCCCTGGTGCAATAACAATCTGATCTCCGCTTTTTTTGATCGCCACCACATTAATTTTATATACTGCCCTTAAATTTAATTTTCCTAGTGACATATTGACAAACTTGAGAGGCGCAACTATTTCAAAAATACTGAAATCCAATGACAATTCTATAAAATCCATGACATTTGTTCTAATTAAGTTATTGGCTAGGCGAATCCCCATATCTTGTTCCGGATAAACTATTTTATCTGCGCCAATTTTCTCTAATACTTTCCCATGTAAAACGGATTGGGCTTTAGTAACAACATAGGGAATACCCATTTCTTTGAGCATCAGGGTGATCAAGATATTTGCTTCAAGATCATCTCCGATTGCCACAATAGCTACATCAAAATTCCGCACCCCTAAAGCCCTCAGGGTCTCCTTTTCACGTGCATCGGCCTGTACAGCTTGGGTTACATCCTGCATTATGACCTGAACAGCATGCTCGTTCTTATCCATCGCTAATACATCATGGCCTAAAGTGTTGAGGGTTTTGGCCACACTTGTTCCGAATCGTCCTAAGCCAATAACTACAAATTGTTTACGCATTATTGCTCCTACCTTCTAAGTATCATCTATTGTTAAAGTAAACGATATCCTACTCCAGATTCGGTAATAATATGCCTTGGACGAGATGGATCATTTTCCAGCTTTCTCCTTATTTGGCCAATATAAACCCTTAAGTACTGAACTTCTTTCTCATAGGCCATCCCCCATACAGTATGAAGTAAAGCCTTGTGTGTAATTACTTTTCCTGCGTTAATTGCTAAATATTTTACTATCTCATATTCAGTTAGGGTTAGCTTGATTTCGTTATTATTCCTACTGATCCGGCGGTGAACTAAATCAAGGGTCAAATCATCGAAATGTAAAATAGGCTGTTCTTCTACCCCAACCGTATGGCGCATTGCCGCACGAATTCTGGCTAACAGCTCTCCCATACCAAAGGGTTTAGTAACATAATCATTTGCTCCATAGTCCAGAGCAGTAATCTTATCGGTTTCTTGTTCTTTAACCGAAAGGATAATAATCGGCACCTTGGTCCATTCCCGTAATTGACGAACCACTACTAGTCCATCTATATCAGGTAATCCTAAATCTAAAATAACTAAGTCAGGGCTGAACATCGCTACCGCATCCAAACCTTCATTACCAGTCCTGACGTCTTTTACAACATATCCATGACTTGTTAAGGTAACACGCAAAAACCGACGTATCTGTTTTTCGTCATCTATAATTAATATCCTTTGCCCTTTGTTTTCCATTCTAATCTCCTTCATCCATTGGAGGGACTCTTCCCGTAAATTGATTGGTTAACGGCAAAGTAAAAGTGATTGTCACTCCACCGAGCTTGTTATTTTCAGCCCAAATACTTCCACCATGAGCTTCAATTAATCCTTTACAAATAGCTAAACCAAGCCCGGTACCACTCACCTGCAGAGGGGAGTTCAGTCTGTAAAATTTATCAAAAATCTTACTTAAATCCGTCTCTGGAATGCCCTGGCCCCGATTTGCAACCACGATCTCCAGTTGCTTACCATGTTGCCTAATCGATACCATAATTTTGCTACCCTTTTCAGAATACTTAAGGGCATTGTCCAACAAGTTAATAAATACTTGCTCAATTAAAATACCATCTGCTTTGACCAAAGGTAATTCATCCTGTATATCGATATCCATAGGACGACGATTTAAGGAGCCCCCAAGTCTGTTAATCGAAACCCCAATAATATCTTGAAGATCGCACCATTCTTTCTTTAATCTAAGCATACCGCTTTCTAGTCGGGCCATATCTAAAAGGTTACTTACAAATCGATTCATACGTTCTGCTCCCTGCAGAATCGTTTGTAATAACTCGTTTCGAACTTCGGGACTATAAACGACATTCTTATCTTCCAGAAGTCCAGTAACCGCACCAATAATTGAAGCTAGAGGTGTACGCAAATCATGAGAGAGTGAATTAAACAGTGCTGTGCGTAAACGCTCAGACTCTACCAAAGCTAGGGATTCTCTGGCTTGTTCTGCTAATTTAACTCTGTTAATGGCCATTGCAGCTAACCTAGTAAAGGCTTCTAATAACCGAATGCGCTCAGCTTCAAATTGCGCTACAGTTTCGTGAAAACAAATACCTAAAATCCCATATGTTCCCTGCTCTGTACTTAGTGGCAAATAAAGAGCTTTCGCTTCCCCAAAGGTTTCCGTTCCCTTACCCGCTCTTTGTCCTCTTTCAAATACCCAGGTAGCAACTGCCAGTTCATTATCATTGAAGAAATTATTAAATCCAGAATCTTTTCTAAGCACTAATTGAGTTTTTTCATTGGGTAGAAGCACCATTACTTGCCCATCCAAGGTATTGGAGACATTAGTGACAATACACTCTAATACAGCATCCAGGTTATCTACAACAGCGATATCCCGGCTTAGGGCATAAAGTGAGGAAATGCTATTTTCCCGCTGGCGTGAATAAGTCACTTGTCTTTTTAATCGATCAGAAAGCGTTCCCGTAATTATTCCTACTAAGATAAAGATAGCAAAACTGATAAGATATCGGAGATCTGCTACCGTAATACTAAAAAGGGGAGGAACAAAAAATATATCAAACGTTAGCATTCCCATTACCGCAGTCAGAATTGCAGGCGATCTTCCCCAACGTGCTGCACTTAATAAGACAGGCAGAAGATAGAGCAAGGAGATATTGACTGGTCCTAAAAACGAACTAATCAGGGTTATTCCTAAAGTCATAAATAGGACCATCAGGCTGGACGCTAAGTAAGGAAATACAGGGGCTAAGCTTCTCCTTTTAGTTCTTGTTCCTACTTCTCCTCTCCCGGTTACTGCCTGATTATAACTAGCTTCCGCCTCTTGTTGGCTCCCCGGGATAACATGAATACTAATTCCATGACTATGCCGAATTACTTTGTCGACAATCGAGCCGTGAATGATCTCCCAGAAGCGTGTATGTTCTGGTTTACCAATAATTATCTGAGAAACATTACGTTTTCTTGCCAGCTCGAGAATCTCTTCGTCTATGTTATTTCCGGTTAGACCAATGATTTCAGCCCCTAACTCCTCAGCCAAACGGAAATTTTTAACCATAGATTTTTTTTTAGCCTCGCTGATGGGAAAGCTGTGGAGTGTTTCTACATGTACAGCTAACCATTCCCCTTGTACTCTCACTGTCATTCTTTTGGCAATACGAATCAACTGAGCTGAGAAGGGACTGGCGCTTATGCATACCAAAATTTTTTCTCCCGTAGGCCAGGGCCCGTCTATTCCGTGAACTTGCATATAAGATTCTAACTGACGGTCCACACGTTGGGCAGTATAGCGAAGAGCTAATTCTCTCAAGGCGTTAATATTTCCAGGGCGAAAAAATTTCTTTAACTCTTCTGTAGCCTGGTCAGGGACAAAAACCTTACCATCTTTAAACCTTTGAATTAACTCCTCGGGCGGAATATCAATCAACTGGATTTGGGACGCTGTTTCTAAAACTTGATCAGGAACTGTCTCCTGAACCGTAACCCCTGTTATCTGAGCAACAATATCGTTTAAGGTTTCTAGATGTTGGATATTTAAAGTGGTATAAACACTAATATCGGCGGTTAATAATTCTTGGATATCCATGTATCGTTTTTTATGTCGAGAACCTATTGCATTGGTGTGGGCCAGTCCGTCGATTAAGACAATTTGAGGACGATGGGCTAATACAGCATCCAAATCCAGCTCATAAACAATTCTATCTTCATAATTCAGAGACCTCGTAGGAATAACCGTTAATTCTTTAAGCATTGCCTCGGTATCCGATCTCCCGTGAGTCTCTATTTGACCCACAACGACATCCATACCTTCCGACAATCTACCCAGAGCCGCTTCCAACATAGCATAAGTTTTCCCAACTCCTGCGGCTGCTCCTAAAAAAATTGTAAGTTTCCCCTTTGCCATATATCGCCGAGCCGCCTTTCCCAATATAATCACGAAGGAGGTAGACTCCATCCTACGGCGCGAAAGCATTCCTATGTGGATCTGCGCCTTCAGCGTAAGTCATCCTTCGGCGCCTGAGTATGATTTAATACTTCTGCGCCTTCGGCGATACTCTCCACCGGAGAGTATCGTCACTGGAGACTTACATCACCGAAGTCTCTATGTTCAACTTTAGTTGAACGAGTTCACTCTCGCAGAATACAGCCTTATTATAAATCTAATACGCTCTAAATAGGCAAGAAAATATGGTTCATGAACATAAAGATTATATAAAGACTGCAAACATACTATAAATAAAGAAAACTTGGCTAGCGCCCACGAAGACACTGTCTTCGCACGTATTAGCCTTCTTGTTAGCGCTTGCCATGACTCGAACTATCCTAAGCCGATAAGTACTCTGATAAGTACAAGGAAGCCTTTGTTTCCAAACTGGGAAGCAAAGGCTTTCATAGCAATGAGAGAGTAAATTATATAGTGCCGTTTCGCTTTGAGTCAACCAATAATGCTTCTTTCGGTACGGAATGGTATGGAACACTCGTAACCAGAATACTTTTGCGGAAAAGCAACATCAACTTCATTAATTGACCTGTCTGATTATGTAGAATGTTTTGCCACAACTTTTCTGGAACATATTCCGGAATCGCTATAGTTATTGTATCAAAATTACCATTCTTCTCAACTTTATCAACATAGTTCAATAAATCATGGACTGTCGCCCGATAAGGAGATTCTACAATTTCTAATGGGATTTCCATATGCTGTTCCGCCCAATGCTTTAAAAGCTTGGCAGCTCGGTTCGGATCTGAAGCAATATGAACAGCCGTAACTTGCGGAGTTAAGGCAGACGCATATTTTAAGGTTTTCAAAACAATTAAGTTCAAGTCGTAAACTGGAACCCCTCCGCCAACGCCGACTTTCGCCTCCTCGGCATTTTTTGACGCTAGTGGATGGCCAAAAATTAACGTCCGAAGTTTTAGCGAAAAAAGTCTATTTATGTTAGCCCTCAGAAACAAGAGCCCTCTTTCTCATCTAAGTATCCAAACTAGTATTTACCTAGACTCCAATAATTAGTATAAGAAGATACCTCTTTTCCGATGTAAAAACTAAGCCTGCATTCCTTTTGAAAGAGGAATGCAGGCTCTTCAATGAGACTCCTATATAGTACATTTGTAAGTCTTTTTCCGATAATACTCGAAGGCTATTTCAATCTGAAAGCCAAATTTTTGATAAAGCTTGAATGCATGTGCGTTATTACTATCCACCTCGATAACAATTTCTCGTATACCACTCCGTTTAAGTTGCTCTACAATTAAGTGGAGGAGATCATACCCGTACCCCTTGTTCCGGAATTCCGGCGTAATGCCAAAGCCAAATATTGATACCTCATCTCCATCACGGCTTGATGATCCCATCCCAATAATTTCGTCATTTAGGATCCCAAGGTATTGGTCGCGTGTGGCTGATTGAAAAATATTTACAATTATGCCTTGAGTATCTTCATAACTGTCTTCGAAAATTCTCATGCTAATTTCGATCAGTCTCTTAATGTCTTCCTCACTCGGTTTGAGATACTTCAAGCGATTTGAGTTCAGCGATACATACTTCCTGTCATCTAGTCTCATCGAGTATTCGGTAAAATCGTACTGAGCCGCGAGGTGTTGGACAACCTGTTTACCCGTAATTGATTGACTCTCAAGAACAAAAAGAACTTCTGGAATTTCATACTTTATAAGTTCTTGGACGGCTTTAGATAATAACTCCTTAAAATATCCTTTGCCCCGCTGGGATGGCAACGTCAAGGCAGTGATTTCTGCTTCATGTTGAGTTGGCACAAACATCGTCAGCAAACTGATTAACTGGTTACCGTCATACATAAGAAATATACTCTTCATTTCCTGATTAAAATTCATTGTTGTATCGACAAAAATGCTCCCCTTAAGATTATCTTGGTCTTTACAGATCTGCTCTAGATGATGCACTTCATTCACTACATTATCACTGTAATCTTTTAGTTCTTTCAGGATCAAACAAGTCACTCCTTGAAATAAAACGATTTATCACTCTCGTCTCCGGCCATCAATAATGCTTGCCAAAGGATTATATATATTACTATAGCAGTAATTCTCAACATTAACAACGAGCAACAATTTCATAGCATAGTTGAAGTTAGTTAATGCGATTATCGTTTGAATCAAGCAGTAATTCCTTTTTCGGTACGGGATGATAAGGAACACTCGTAACCAGAATGCTTTTGCGGAAAAGCAACATCAGTTTCATCAATTGCCCTGTCTGATTGTGCAGAATGTTATGCCATAATTTTTCCGGAACATATTCCGGAATCGCTATGGTTATCGTGTCAAAATGTCCATTCTTCTCGATCTTATCAATATACTTCAATAAATCTTGGACAGTTGCCCGATAAGGGGACTCTACAATTTCTAAAGGGATTTCTATATGCTGTTCTGCCCAATGCTTGAGCAACTTCTTGGTTCGAATTTGGTCAGAGGCAATATGAACCGCTGTGACTTGTGGGGTTAAGGCATACGCATATTTTAAAGTTTTCAACACAATTAAGTTCAAGTCATAAACTGGTACAATAACCTTGTTTTTATAATCTGCCAGTTCTGCTTCTGCCCTTCGTCGTTTTATTTTCTTCACATGCTTATGGAAATCATCTGCGGCTTCTGGGGTAACTTTTAAATCTTGGATCTCCATCTTATAAACATAACGAATGCCACGGAACATCAAAACGAGAAGAGGCATGATGACCAAAATTATCCAAGCTCCTTGCATAAACTTAGTCGTAATAAAGACTAGTAAAACAAAAAACGAAACGACCCCTCCAAAACTAAATATAGCAAAATCGGACTGCCACTTTTCTCCTCTTTCCTTCCAAGTATGCTTGGCAAGCCCCATACCAGTAAGGGTAAACGAAATAAACACGCCAATTGCATACAGAGGAAGCATCGTATGGGTATCTCCGCGAAACACGATAATGAGTAGACTGGAAACGAGGAATAACGTCCAAATTCCGACGCTATAAACCAAGCGATCCCCTAAGTTCTTAAAATATCTCGGAGTATATCCATCACGTGCCATTAAACTTAATAGAATGGGTAACCCAGCATAGGGAGTACTTGAGGCAATCACCAGGATCGCCGCGGTAGTCGCCATCAGAATGAAATAAGGAATGGTTTTCCCAAAGATTATTAACCCTAACTGATTTAGAACAGTATTACCCTCTGCAGGGACAAGGTGGTAGGCACCCGCTAAATACGTCAACCCTATTAGCCCAAGAGAAACAATAATGGCTAAAATCAATAAGGTATGAATAGCCCGCTTCTGAGAAGGGTTCTTGAACGCTGTAACTCCATTGCTCACCGCTTCAAACCCTGTCAAAGCCGTTGTTCCCCCTGCGAACGCCCGTGCTAAGATAAACCAAGTCATTCCACTGACAGAAGACGATGCTAGTTGCCCTGTTGCTACCGCCGTTGGCGTTACACCATGGATCAAAATCTCCGCCAAGCCAGTTCCGATCAAAAGCGCTAAGGTCGTAATATACAGATACACGGGGATGGAAAATAAACGGGCTGATTCCTTTAAACCACGCAAATTAATCCAGGCCATGAACATGATAACCAAACAGTCTGCTAAAACTTTGTGTTCGGTTGGGGCTAACCACGGGATAATTCCCGTTAAGTTCTCTATCGCCGAGCTGACACTGACCGCAACCGTCAAAACATAGTCCAGCGTCAAACTTGCACCGGCGATAAGGCCAAAGTTTTCGCCAAGATAAGCCTTAGCAATGGTGTAAGATCCCCCACCTTCGGGGTATTTTTGGATCGCTTTGCGATAAACAAGGAAAATACTGATCACCAGCAGCACGATGACCATCGAGATCTTCAGAATATACGCATATCCCAAAGTTCCAGCCAGAAGCAGAACATATAAGATCTCGTCTGGAGCATATCCCTCTGAAGAAATAATGTCTGAGCCAAAAACTGGAACCCCTCCGCCAACGCCGACTTTTGCCTCCTCGGCATTTTTTGACGCTAGTGGATGGCCAAAAATTAGAGTGCGGAGTTTTAGGGACAAAAGTCTATTAATGTTAGCCATCAGAAGCTGACGCCTGCCTTCTCTTTACAAGATTTATAGACTAATTGCTAACTACTATGCCGCAAAGATCATATCAGCGCATTGTCTTTTTCCTTATCAAAATAACTGAATATGCTTATTTTCTTTTTATATCCTCAATGGAAAGTTTTATTACCTGTCCTTTGAAATGTAAATCAGATCCTTGCCAATCAATTTCTTGATTGGCAATAGGAGCAGACCGTCGATAGACGACTTGAAGGTACGATATCAATTTATCGATAAACATTTCCTTTCCGGTAGCCACCCTAACTATCTCAATAATAATAAAAGTGACAAGAAATAAAGCACTTAAAACCAACCCTTGAATTAAGAAGTTAAGCATGTTTATCCTCCTTTACCTTCTGGACTTGATAAATTAATCATCAACAACTAACTTTTCGAAACGCGCTTTGATTAACCCTTGGAGTCCTATTAACTTTAGTGCAGACTAATTATAGATCTAACTCCTATAAAAACAGTGTAAAGATTGAAGTAATGACCATAAAGAATAGATAAAGATTATAAGAGCCTCTATTCCTTTGAATCGGAATAGAGGCTCTTGATAATAAGATGGTGATGACGCGAGATGTTACTTTGCGCGTTCTTTGTTTGCTATACCTTAAACGGTATCTCTAAGTTATCCAGTTTCTTCCGCCAGTAGTTCGAATAAACTGCTCCTAAAGGATTATGGGCTAAAACTCGGTCTTTAACCACGAGCGTTGTCACAGGTGCTGCCGAAAATTTGGTGAATAAAATATCGTGACCTACACATAAACCAACAATTATATTGAGCTCAGTTCCTGCTTTTTTGAGATAACCAGCCTGACCGACAGGATTACAAGCCGCCTCATAGCGTTCCGGCTTGACATTGGGTATCTTAAACTCTTTTTTATCCACCCCGCAAACTTTACAACAAACCGAATCAACCTTAAAATACTCGCTTAAAATAGCTGTAATGCTTTTAGCTTCCTGGTTTAACCCTACACAAAAAGCTATTCCCAAACGTTTAAAACCCATTTCCCGGCTAAATCGAATGACTTCCTCCAGTCTGGTTATCTGCATATAGTACTCAGCTTCTAATTTGCTAGCAATTGTTAGGATACGTCTGTTTTCCTGATCGTCATATTCAGGTTGAGTAACTCCCTGGTCATAACAGCTCTGACCTTTGTAGCAAGCATTGTCCAATTTACAATTAGCACAATCCAATTCCTTCTCCTCCAATACGTATATTTATTATCAATTATATCTTCGCCAACACTTTCTCAAATTTAACGTAATTAACAGCGACCCCGTCATCTAGGTCAATCTCAATCTGCTGATCCGCTAGATTATGAATCACTTCTTCATATTTTTTCAATTCGTCCTTCTGTTTAGTTAACACTTTTAGCTGTTTCGTCGCTTTGGTCTTTTCAGTTGGCGAGTCTTCGGACACCATAATGCTATTGAGCCGCAGATATTCCGCCTCCAGCTTATTTTGCAGGGGATGCAGGTAATCCGTACGAACCCGAGACACCATGCTACTATCATAGCGGTGCATATAGACAAGGGCATTAAACCCCTGTTCTTTGCCAGAAGTGAATAACCAGTAGATCGGCCGTTTCTTATACATCTGGACATGATGTTTGTAAAAATCCTTCTGAAAATAATGATGCAAGCACTCTCTACTCGTTTGATTGGCCTTTCTACCTATGGTTTCGGTAATGTAGTCTAGATTTGTGGCCAAGGTATTCTCCCCGAAGGCAACCCTTACGAACTCCACAAATTGAGTTACAATATCATCCTCAAAATAGGCATCACTTAAGACAGGTAAAATACCGTCGTCATCTGCCTTAAAGGTTTTGTATCTTTCTGGGTCGAACTTTCCACCAGCGAAGATTAACCCTTCCTCATCAAGAGAATATCTGCCCAACATACAACCCACTGCATAGGAAATAAAGGATTTGATATCCCGCTCCTGATCTGCCCTGTGGACGGTAATAGCTTTGTCTTCTACTTCTGGTTTGAGTTCATCCTGCAAACCGAAAATATCTATGAAGATGCGATTTAATTTTTCCTCATTTGACATAAGCTGTTTAAATTTTTGTTCGGTAATCTGCTGCCACCTGTAGAAAAGCTCCTCGATTAAGAAATTATCATCCAATCGTGAGACTCCCACTTCTATAAGCGGGAGTGGTACCTCGTGCTCTTCTTCGGTGTGGGTAGACTCCGACTTCGCCGCTAAGAGTTCCTTTTGGGACGTGCGGCTTCGGCGATACTTTCCACTGGAAACTATCGTCACCGAAGTCTCGATCTTCAACTTTAGTTGAACGAGTTCACTTTTCTGTTTCAATTGGATTAATGGATGTTTATCAAATTCCCAACTATTTTCAAAACTATTCCAGTCAGTTTTAGAAATAGCTATATTTTCATTAACAAGAACTTCTATTGTGTCTTTAGTTTCTTCTTCTGACATAAGACAGGGTATACGTGGTATATGACCTGTACTATAATGTATTCCCGAGCAAAAGATTTCAAGGAAAGTCTCAAATGGAATAGAATTAAAATAGCCCAGCAGATATTTTTTGATTTTATTATCACAAAAAAACATCGGTCCTGCATCAGCAAAAATATATCCTGATCCCACAAATCGGCAACTAAAAGTACTTGAGGAAACATCACTCCAAGTTAAGCCTGATTTAAAATATTCGGCAGTATTTTTAACCACAAAATTGGGCGTTTTTAAATATGGGTACTTTTCTAGGACAGTTTGTTTTATTTCTTGGCCATTATTTGCGAAGTTAACAATATATTCATTATTTCCATACCATTTTCTGAAATCTCCGCCTTTAGTATATGGGTACCATTTATAAGCATTCTTTAATGTCTCGCCACAATTTGTGGTTACGAAACTAATTCCATTTAAGCCAACTTCATGCCATAGTCTGAGAAATCTATTATTATCTGAGGTAGCTAAACCCTGTCTCGCGTATCCAAAATCTCCAACAAAGATATTATTATCAAAAAGCTTGAAAACCTTGTCACTAAGCCAATAAGCCATGGGAGCACCGGGAATCTTGTTAAACTCCACTTGTTTGACTTTACAAAATAGGTATTTAGGGTTGAAAAACTGGATTCTTTTTTCAGATTTACGAGAGTCATAAAAATCAACTAATCTGATACATATTGGTTTAATTTCAACCATTGCTTTATTTCTGATAATGAAGGCGACAGTCTGGACTACTTTACCGATAATATTTTCAAAAGCCTCCATGCCTAAATGCAATATTGAGTAAATACTGTAGTTGGATAAAATTTCTTTTCTAAATTTAAGATATGCCTCTAGAAACATCCAAGAGTGCATAGTCACCATGGCATTAAATCCATCTTCTTTTAAGAAACTAAAATTACGCTGAATAAATACGGCAAATATATCGCTTTTACTATCTATAAAGTTCATCTCGACATACTCGGTTAGCCTTGGGTTCATACCCTTTCTTCCCATATACGGTGGATTAGTACAAACTACATCATACTTCGCACCCATGATCTTAGACTGCAGAATTATCCCAGGCAACTTATCTAAAATTGCATCTCGATAGGGAACCTCTGATAAATCTATTGCCACACAGTTTTTTACTTCATCTAATCTTTGCTCCAGAAACTCTAGATCAAGTTTTCGGACATCTAAGATAGAACCATATTCCTTAGCATCATTAAAAGTATCAGCGTAATCCTTGATAAGCTCTCGCTGACGGGACTGCTCAAGTTCCAAGGTTTCCCGATCCACCAGAATATCTCTTACCTCTTTGCCTATCCAGTTACTCTCTTGAATAGCGCAAATATTCAACTTGATATTTTCTTTAAATACCCCTCTGTTCTTGCTCCTCGCCTTCATCATTACTGCAAAGGATGCCAGTTGAGCAGCACGGTCATCTATATCTAAGCCAAAGAGATTATTCTCTAAGATCAACTCAGGGATCTCCTCTTCCATATATCCGTAACTTTTATAGATTTCATACAGTACCTCAAAGGCATAAACGAGAATATGTCCAGAGCCACAGCAAGGATCCAGAACTTTAATCTCTAATGGGTTAAGGTCGGGATTTTTCAATTCTTCCAAATATTTTTGCACTTCAGGTTCCTGTTCCACTTCCTCAAGGTAATACTTCCACTGAGCTTTCAGTTCCTCGTTGGGATGAGATTCCAGCCATAATCT
>LOEW01000306.1 GCA_001516045.1 Desulfosporosinus sp. BRH_c37 | reverse complement strand
CTATCGAAATGGGCAATGGTCATCATCCCGTCGCCGGTATGGATTTCATCGCCCGCAAGGCTGCATCGCTTGCCAATAAAATAGGTTACGCTGTCTTTGACAATCTCCTGGATTTGACTGAGCAGTCCGTCCTGGGGCAACTGTGAAAACAGGTGGCCTTCAATGTCAAAGTCGAAATCTTGCAGATAATCGTCTAGGCGCTCGGCAACCGCTTCTTCCGCTAATTGGTTCAGGCACTCGGTAAAAATGGAGGTTGTAAGATTGTGAGCATAGGAAAGGCGGCTGGTCAGCTCTGTTTTTATCTTATCATCAAGCTGCCAGTTTGTCGGAATGATCTCCCTGCCGTTCGTCTGAGAGATATCGAACAGGTGCTTGATGGTCAGCCTGGCATTGTCATACTCGCAGACCGCCAGTCCTGTCGCGCCTTTATCAATGTATCTGCCGAATTTGTTCCATATCGGTGTGGTGGCAAGCATGGTGACGTTTGGATTTTGCGCGTACACCAGCAGGGCGTTGTCAAAGCTGTATTTATAAAACCGTGCCGCAAAACCGAGATAATCCCGCCATGCGCCCTCGGTTCGGGTAATGTGGGGCGCTATGGTTTCATAGACCGTCCTCAGTCTTTCATCCTTTTTCAAAATTTCACCTCCTCTCAGTTGACAGGCTCGATTTCCACTATATATCCCTTGGTGCGAGCTATGGTTGTCAAGTATCCGCAGTGGTTGCAGACCAACGCCAGCTCCCAATTCTCATTTCCTTTTTTGTCGTGGGAGCAGTCGGTACCGTAGGATACCTCAAAGTCATTGCCTCCACACTTCGCACAGATCAAGACATTTCTTGTCATTTAGGCGTTCCCTCTTTGAGCTTGCTGGAAAAATACCATTCTAGGGCCTCATCAACGATTCTTTCGATCTCGCTCGCCTTTGTGTCTGCGGGAAAATACTTGGAATAGACCTTGTGCTTGATTTTGACAGGGGGCGGTGTGGTTGATTTCGGCTTTTTATTGATTTCGCCCGAAAGGATCTGATAGGCGGTTTTCTCGTTCAGTTTGCTGCTTTCAGAGTAGTTGCGGAGCATATCGGTCTTTTTCATATCGACTTTATACTCGTTCTCTGTCAAAACCTTATTAACCTCTACTTGTTCAGCTTCTGCAAGATAAGAGAGGTCAACTGCACAACGGATCGAAATTTCACTGTTATCCACACGTATTTTCAGGTCGTTGTCCAGTTTGTCTACTCTCAAAAGACGGGCAACTGTGTTTTTTGAAAGCCCATATTCCAGCCCGACTTTATCTCTGCTTGTCAACTTCTGCCCCACTGGGGCAGAAGTTTCGACTTCCTTGATTTCATGGGATTTTTCAAGCTTAATAAGCTCTGCAATAATATCGTTGCGCTTGCCCTGGGAGAACATTTTTGAATGTCGCAAAGCGAGTACCGCCGCCTTTTCAGACGGCAGCATGTCGGTAAACGAGCGCTGCATGACATTGGTTTCAATGACATACATCCACGCTTCCTCGTCCGACAGGTTTTCCTTGATGACAAAGTCGCCTTCGTCAAGTCCTGCCAGCCTACCGGCGTTCATACGGTTGTGTCCCGCAAGCATTTCATATCTTCCGTTATCCTTGGTGCGGGCAATCATTGGGGTCAGGATACCGTAATTGCTGATGCTTGCAACCATATCATCCAAACGCTCACCGCTGTACAGGCGAAAAGGATGCTTGGGGTATGGGTCCACCTGAGAAAACTTCAAATGGACCACACCGCCTTTTATATTGGTTGCTTGGCTTCCCGGTTCCACTGCCATAAGCAGCTCGTCCATTGATTTAATCCGTTTCGGTGCGGGTCTATCCGGCATATCCACTCAACTCCTTTGCAAATTCCATGTATGCAAGGCCGGCTTTGGATTTTGGGTCGTATTCCATGATGCTCATTCCGCAGCGATTAGCTTCACCTACCCTGATGGAACGGGGAATGGATGTTTTAAAAACTCTCATGCCTCCACGATATGCTTCATTCACCTCTGCACTGATTTCCTTGTGCAAATTAGTCTGCATATCGCACATGGTCATAAGGATACCCTCAAATTCAATTTTAGGGTTAATCCTGCGTTTGATTTTAAGAATGGTCTTGGTTAAGTCTTGAAGTCCTATAGTGGCGTAAAACTCAGGGTTGATTGTAATGAGAACGCTGTCGGCTGCGGAAAGGGCGTTGATTGTCAGCGGGCCAAGGGAGGGATTTGTATCAATGAGAATATAGTCATAGTCTCCACACAAAGGCTCAAGGATGTTGAAAAGCAATTTTTCGCTCCCCATCTCCAGCCGCAGATTGGATTCGACAACTGACAGATGGATATCGTTGGGGATAAAGTCAAACTTCCCACGCCGGTAAACATACTCACTCTTAGGCGGCAGTTTTTCCTCATCCATGGCCATTGTCATTAAGTTTGCTATCGTTGTATGAATTTTCGGGACATCTTCATTTTCATCTTCCAATACAAGAGAAGCTGTTAAGTTCGATTGGGGATCATAATCGACCGCCAAAACTCGATAGCCTAACTCAGCCAGAGTGTAGCTAAGATTGCGGACACTTGTTGTTTTGGATACACCACCTTTCTGATTTGCAACAGTAATTATTTTGCACATTTTTCACCTTTCCTCCTTATCATTTAAAATTGCTGATTTTTGCCTTTGAAAAAGGCGTAAAAAAATAGGCATAAATCGGTGGAAACCCGCTTGTTTACTGGGTTCTACTGATTTATGCCTATTATAACTCACGCATTTTCAAGGATACCTCTTATGGTGGAGTCCCACCATGTGGTTTTCCCTACTACTGTCTTTATACCATCTGCTTGAATTCCTTGCGCAATTGTTGCATACCCTTTGCCATCAAGGTATTCTCTATATATTCGCCTGACCAATTTTGCTTGTTCTTCATTTACTATGAGGTTGCCTTTTTTATCTTTATCATAGCCTAATAACCTATCTGTGTTACAAATGGCAACTCCATCCTTAAAGCGTTTTTTAAGGCCCCACTTGGTGTTTTCTGAAATATTGCGACTCTCCTCCTGAGCAATCGAACTGAGCATGGTTAGAACCAACTCTATCTTTGGATCAAAGGAATATATATTTTCTTTTTCAAAGAATACCTCTACTCCAATATTCTTTAGTTCTCTGACGTGCTTTAGGCAATCCACTGTATTTCTAGCAAATCTCGAAATGGACTTTGTTATCACAAGATCAATCTTACCACTTTCGCAGTCCCTAATCATACGACTAAAGGCAAGCCTATGTTTAACATTTGTCCCGCTGATTCCGGCATCGGCGTAGATATCAACGAACTCCCAATCTTGATTGTCAGTTATTTTCTTTTTATACTCGCTTACCTGAGCATCATGGCTTTTTATCTGTTCTTCGGAATCTGTACTCACTCTACAATAAGCACAAACTCTCTTCTTATTTGATTGATTTTCTTCTCCTTCAAGAACCTGCTTTATAACTGGCTGTAATACTTGAACCTTTTTAGATGGATTTGCATTTGCCATAAAAAATCTCCTTCCTAATATATAGCATTCTGGTACACACACAATATAATTTGCGTGGCAATAAGTAAAGTTAAGAATAGGGTATTAGGCGGTTTTACGCCCACTACCCCTTAAAAATGTTGCTCTGTTCAGTCTATCTATTTCATCATACTGCTCATATGTAATTAAGCCTTTTTCTCTCAATTTCTTGAGATAATGAACACTCAGTAAATACTCAACGTTTTGCTGATTCTCCAAAAACAAATTTCCCCTTTCTCTTATATATTTAATTTCTATTTCTACAAAAAAATAAGGGCCTTACCTTTCGGCAAGCCCCTTAGAATAAACTCTTAAGTTGTACTATGAATTCTTTAAATACTTCCTCATCATCCGATAGCGTTGCTTTTAGAACTATATATCTATTTGCATATGTACTGCTGCTAATGGCTTTTATTGTAACGCTATTTCCTGTACTTGTGGTTATGCTAGCATAGGCAGGAGAAGTTGTTCCATCTTGGTTTCTTACGCTCCATACCACTGATTTATCAAATACCTCTGTACCGTTATCCAATATATGGGCAACATATGATTGGCTCTGCCCAAGCTTTATAATGATACTTCCAGTTATATCTATTGTGTAGCTATGGGTCAGAGTCTCAACAGCGGTAATTGTAATTGAATCTGAAATAGCATCATGATATTTGAGCTTTGCACTTATTATTGCTTGACCAAGAGCAATTCCCATGACCTTGCCTGAATTATCAACGCTTACGATATTTGAGTCACCGCTTGAAAATGTGACTATAGGATTTTCTACAGCAATTCCATTATCAGTAACATCCACATTCAAGGAAATGATATCATTCAATAGAACATTGGCGGTATCCCCGTTGTCAATGGTCAATGTATAGGTATGCCCTGTTTCATATCTCCATCTGTCCACAATATTTCCCTCAACATCATCGTATTGTGTACTGATAGAATCCAAGGAACAATTAAACTTGATTAAACCTTCTTGGGATTTATCAATTCCAGTAACTTTGAATACCTGGTTGGTTACATAGAACTTCTGGTTTATACTGATATTTCTTGTATCGGAATTATTCTGCACCGTTACATAAATATTACCTGAAGCGTATGAAATATAAGTACCTGAGGTAACATCAAACACTTTACTCTCTTCAAGGCAGTCAAACCATTTGATGTTGCCAGACCAGTTAAATGCTATCCTATAACTGCTTTTTCTCATCCTTGCCTTATATGAATTCTCTTCCTTGTCAATTTGGCTGATAATGATATATTCCAAATTATTGTATTCTATAATATCACCCGTTTTGATTTGATACTTACACCGGATAAGTTTGTCATCATAATAGGTTAATTTATCCACGGCATCCACGATTAAGGCTACCTGCTCTGTTTCATTAACCTTGATGCTTTCTCCCTTTTCATAGAGGAAAAAATCAATCATACCGCCAATCTCCTGCAAATTACAACACCTGCCTTTTCAACTTGTACAGGTATACTTCCAAGTAATCATCCCATTTTTTGATCTCCATCACTTTGTACATTTCATTAGCAAATTCAACATAGCTTTCTTCAGTTATTGACTCGTCAATATCACAAAACAATCTGCTGATTATATCTATTTGGTAGCCATCTTCAAAGGCAATGCTTTTATTAAATGGCTGTATATCTGCATCAATGGATTTTATGTATGAGGCAGAATCAGGTGTTGAATAGATTCTAATTGGGGTATCTTTAAACATTCATCAACACCCGACCTTGATCTTGGGAAGCGGTAAAGCTGATTTGATAAATTCAGGAATACCGCTGCCTTCAAACGTAACACTTCTTTCTCCTTGTACCTGTTGCTTATAACCCAAGCTATCTCTATTTTTATAGAAGTAAACTGCCAAATCAGCGATGGTGTCATCATGCTCTGGCGGTAATTCCGTCACATTACAGTAAACAAGAGCAGACTTTAAAGCTTGCTTGATATAGTGATTCAGAAGATCGTCTTTCAATGTATCGTATGATTCAATGCCAAGTAGCATCTTTACAATTTCCAGCATGATCTATTCCTCCATTTCTGCTTCTGTCTCAGTTTCTTCTGCTTTTTCTATATGTTCTTTGTCCCAGAGAATTAAGGCTTTGATCAGATCTTCTTTTTTGAGGCCGATACCATTAAAGCCACGATCTCTCGCCAAATCAGTCATTTCCTTATAGGCCATCGAATCATATATGCTAGGCCCCCTTTTATCTTCTACTATGGTGTATCCATTTTCCTGAAACCAAGCAAGAAGATGAGGAAGATTGCTCTCCCCCACCCCATTGATAAAGTTTACACTAGCAGATATACCATTATACTGTTTATTATTGCTGTATATCTTTGCCATTGTTTTTACCTCCCATTAAACCACTTTAATATTTCTCATGACTCCAGAACTCTTGGTCGCTTTAAGAGCCACAGCAGCAACCATCTCAACTTCTCCACTCTTGACTGCTCCCGAAGTTGCAAAGTCAGGCAACCAAATCTTCACCAAGTCTTGACTGGCTAAAGATACAGCATGGAAACCATCTAATGCCAATCTGGCAGCATAAAGATCAGTTAGACCAGTTACTGTATCTGTACCGTTTGGTTTTCTAGTATCCAGTATCGAAATGACTGGATCATTGCTTCCGGCCTTCGCACCAAGATCAACAAGAACAATTCCATCATAAGCATCGACTTTCTTGCCAAAAGCATCTTCACTTTGAGTGAGATATCCTGCCCTTCTTGCTACTGCTTTAATTTTTGTTATAAGTTTTGAATTCCCGCCAAGGAAGGTTGGAGTACCATCAAGGTTAGATAGAAATTCATCCAGCAAGTCGAGGAACTCTTTATAATTGGTATCCACATTTGCCGATGTAGAAAGGTCAATATAGGCTCCGGCATTGAATTCTGTGCTTGACCCTGTAATTGCCTTATTCAAACCATCAAAGGAATTCTCATCCACAGCGGAATCGCCATTGATAATGGTATCATGGAATAATGACCTTGCTGCCTTTACCTTTTGCTGTACTTGTAGGTTTACTTCATCAACTAAACCTCCAGTATTGGCAATAATTCTGTCAATTTGGAATGATCCACCGAATGGTTTGAGTTCAACAGTATATCGATCCTTTGTGACTTCTTGCGAAGAATATTCACTGTTAATTGCTCTAAATGCCGCAGTCGGTTGAGTGATCAATCGAGTGTAACCATAAGTTAAAGTGGCTCCGTTAGTTCCAGGGCTAACAGCATCATCAAATGTCATATTGTCCAAAATGAAAGAACTCTTTCTAAATTCGTCGATAACCCCTGCTTGAATGGCATCCTGTGTGTTTAGTTTTGCTTGTGCTAATGTAATCATTAATAATCAATCCCCTTTCAATTTTAACCTTTATTTTTTTCGGAATAATAGTTCTTTAAAGCGTCATTAAGATTTTGTGGTTGGTTATTCTGACCGCCATTATTCGGTGGAGTATAGCTATTACTCTTTAGTCTTTCTTCCACAGCAGATTGAACTGAAGACCCAAAGATCTCTTCAAACCTACCAATTTTGGATAGAGTGTCCTCTTCATTATCTGAAATAAACAAATCTACAATCTTAGTAATAGGAAGCTTTTTATCGGCAGCAATTGTAAGAGCTTTGTTCTTGAATACTTCCCTCTGTTTCTCAAGCTCCATCGTTTCTATTTTGGCATTGAGTTCTCTGAGCTGTTTCTTATCATCCGTTTCCTCTGGATATAGTTCATAGATTTTTTTATCAATTTCCTTTTGCAGATTATTAGCTTTCCAAGTATCCAGACCTTTGTTTAAATGCTTGTCTTTTTCACTGTCATGCCATCTCTTACCATCCTCATTTTGTGTGAAGAAATTCTGCACCCCTTCAACGCTTACTAACCCCTGAAGATATGCTTTGACCTCATCACTACCTTTGTTTTCTTCCATGAACTTTCTTACTTCTTCTAACGTCATAACTACATTCCCCTTTCAAATTGCCCTTCTGACTCATTCAAACCAGAAACGCTTCTATATTAAGCAGTTTAACGTCATACCCAGGACAAACTATTATCTCCTTTGATATATGGGACAAAGAACTTCTAAGCATCTAAAGGATTGTTTGCACTCATAACTGCACCTTGCACACTTTTTGTGATACTCAATTTCTCCCTTTGCATTAATCCAAAATATCAAATCCTCCTTCTCCAATTTGCTTAATCTTGCCACCAAACTTTCACCTCCAATCCCTTCTCAAAACGGGCAAATTAATATTAAAGCGAAAATGCCACAAACCCACTTATAGCAATGGATTCATGGCATTTGCTTAAAAACAAAATCACTTTATATTGGCTCACTTTAGGCATATAAAAGCAGTAGGGGTATATTTACCCTACTGGATGAATCTGAAGGCTTACAGCGCGTATTTATACAACAAATTGAGTCTGTGTAGTAGAGTCAGCTTCACTTGATTGGGAATCCCTGCTTAGTTGCTCTGCATTATACTTATCCATCTCGATTTTTGGCGATTCCACAAATGGCAATAAGGAGAGCAAAGTTTCCTGTGAACAGATATCCTTTATTTTGACAATGACATCCGCTAGTCCAACCATATCTGTCGGAAGATTTCTTGTGAACTTTACTGCGACATCCCTATAGTCATAGAATTTGCCTTCTTTTTTTTGCAGATATACAAACAAATTCTTTAGCCTTTGCTTAATGACTTTCTCCATAAATGCTTCTCTCATAGCCACTCGGTTCTCAAGATTAAGTAGTTTATTTCGAAGTGCCAATGATGAAGTGTTGCTGGCCCAGCTCTCATTAAAGTTGACTTCATCCATCATGTCATATATTTTGCGTTCAATATTATCCAGTTCATTCTTCACAAACGAGTCATTGATTTCCTTTGTGAGCCAACTAACCTTACCTCCCTGTGGGACTTGAATAATCCCCATTGACTTCATCTTGAGTAAATCTTCTTCTTCGATTTTGGCATTCTCGATCACTAGATAAGCATTGCGGTGATCAGCTATCTCATTGACCAAATCTGAATTTAAAGCGTTGTAGGCATCAAATAAACTGATCACATCCTGAAAGCCGCTTATTTTTTCATGGTTGGCGGGGCATACAGTCACAGGTACTCTGCCGAAGATATGCTCATGGATGCCAATCAGATTAAGGGATGATTTATTGCTGTTACTGCCCAATTCATAATGCAGGATCTCGTTGGCAGTATATACATCAAGATATTTCTTATCATCAAACTTCTTAGTGAAGGTATGTAAAGCCAGTACCACATTTCTTTCGGCAGATCCATCTTCCAAAACATAAGCGTTCAGAGGGGTGAGTATGGTTGCTGAAAACTCCCCTTCAGTATTCACATAGTTAAGTTCATAGGCTTCACCATAGATTTCCGATTGCTTCCGCAGATTAATATTATGTTCTTTATCCCAATGACTCGTATTCTTATCAATGGCAGTTATAATTGCTAAATCATCCGACTTGGAAATATAATTGACGGGTTTGCCGAGAATATATCCCGTTTCATTATCCACGAACTTGCGGGGAAAATTAAATACCAGTCTCATATTGCTTCGGCTGTCCTGCATTTGGTAGCTTGTCAGAATTGAATGGTTGCCTTCGTAGTAGTCTTTGTATTTCTGCTTTGCAAGAGAATTTTTGTTTAGTTCATTAAGACATTCGATTATTAAGTTTTCGTTTGTGTTCAAAGTATCACATCCTTAAAAAAATTAAGCAGGATAAAATATCCTGCTCTTACTAATCATCGTTTAAATACATCTGAGTATATGGACTTACTGAACTTTCTCCATATACTTCATAAACAATTTGCAAATGATCGTTACTCATTTCATCTTTTATGCTTTCTAAGTAAGCAAGGAATTCGGCTTTATTGTTTAATGAATAAATATTCGCTCCATATTCAATTCTACTTTTTACCTCATTTAATAGGCTAGCACATTCTATATCAATGAACATTGCATCACAATACGGTAATAAATTAGAGATCGTCTTTACATCGTTAAAGATGCTCCCCTTGAGAAGTCTCTTCTGTCCAGAAGCAGCTCTTCTTGCAAGTGCAGCATACATTAATGCCGCTATCCTATGTGAAGGAATCTTACTCGCAAAATCCGATAATAAAAACTCTATGGTTTTTTGTAAAGTCTCATCTTTACTAATTCCTTCATGTTCCAATGTTTCCTTAATGTCGAGTATGAGAACTGTCGTCGAATTGGTGGTTAACATTTCAAGTTTATCAGGAAGTTCTCCCATCGCCACTTTCTGAAGCTTTTCTAAACATTCAATATAACACTCTATTATTGTCTTTCCATATGACCTTAATTCAAAATGATATTGACTTTCAAAATTGAATTTAGGGACACTTTGCCAACTTTTAAATAACTCGTTGATGTAAGTATCTTCTAGGATTTTTGACTTTCTAATTTCGTTAACGATAGTTTCCTTTTCACTTAACTTCACAGAAATAATAAATCTATCCTGCCACCTATGAACATCTTGACGTATTATTGATTCTGTGTCTAACAGTACATCTCCGTTATCAATAGCCTTAATCCATCTCCTAACACTTTCTATGACGTGAAAGCGTTCAATGGTTTCAAACTCGTAGAAAGAAGCGCCATGAGATAATAGTTCATACATCCTACGCAATTTATCGAAATAGTCTGTCACTATCGACTCATCAAAATGTGTTAAAGAATCTGGACAAACAATTAACTGTAGTTTAGATAATGTATCCAGTTTCTTAAAGACAGTCAACCAAAACTCATTCTCTTTAACCCTTTCATGTCCTTTGATCTTCGGATTAATAGCTTTTAACATATTGCTTATTATAAATTGGTCAAGGTATATGATCTTTTTCCTCAATTTAGGCAGCTTAAACTCGGAGGTATACTGTCGCTTCTCACCTAAAATGACGGCGTGCATCTCGCTGCCAATGGCGGAAGAAATGTACTGACAATACGCCAATACTAGGAGAATTCTACCGTCAATACTTGCTTCTATAAATGCCAGTCAATGTGGATAAGAAAAACCCCCAATACGCACATGCCAATTCATGTGTATATTGGGGATAATGTG
>LOEW01000305.1 GCA_001516045.1 Desulfosporosinus sp. BRH_c37 | reverse complement strand
GTCATGGAACTCGTGCCGTCATATAAATCAAAGGAAATTAAGGTTTTTCCGCTTCTTAATTCCTTGGCTTCGATATTGGATAGTTCACCCTGGATAGCTATCCTACCCTCATCCGGTGTAATGTCCGTAATTTTAATGACCTTGTCCTTAATAGTCGCGTTTCTGCCTAAGATCAAGGCCGGATCGCCTTTTTTGCCGTCGGTTTCTCCTTTAGTTTCTGGCTTTATCGGCGCAGATTCCTTAGACAATTCAGAGGCATAATGGCTTGGTGTGGCAGCCGCTTCCTTTTGCAGAAGCAGAATCTCCGTTTCTTGGGTATCTTCTTGCAGCCTTTTTAATTCCTCACTGCTGACATTATCCACAAAATTGATTTGATAGGTGGCGTCGTAGAGGTTTTTGATGGTCTCTTGGATTTTTTTATCGTAACCCCTCGCTTTTAATAAGTAGGAAACTGCCGTTTTAAACGTAAATTTGATTGAACGATTTTGTACTATTTCATAGTCACAATTTTTGAGCGCTCCATTTAAGACCGGATGTTTATCGGCCAACAATGACAAAATATTTTTGAGTTCCTCTTCTAAGGGCTTTCTATGAGTTCCCTCAGGGTAAACTACCGTAATGATTAAATCGTTTAAGGCTAATCGTTCTCTGATAAACTGATTGAGGGATTCAATTTCTCTTGTTTCAATATATTTATCCGAGCTGATTTCCATTTCCAGGGTTTTCGTACTTTTAGTTAAGACTACTGCTTGTACAATAGCAGTATTGAGGTTTCCCTTTATTTCATAATCACTAAAAATTTCACATATTTGTTTCATGTACTTCGTCAGTCTCTCCTAAAAATTTTTCTAGTAAAAATAGACACGACTTGGTATTAAATCGTGTCTTATCTAATCTTATCTTATCATCAATGACCTTCCTCTGAAAAGGTAAACTTTTCAGAAGAAGGTCTTTTTCCACAATTGGACATGCATTGTCAAAAAGTATTAAGACAACTCTTTGCGTAAGTTCAGGAAGACTAGGACCATAGAAGGTCACTAGAAAGACCTGATTTCTCCATTTCTTTATTCCACATCTATAGCCTTTAACCCACCTGCTTGCTTGGTATTTTCACCGCTCGGAGCTTTCTCAACGTGTTCCTTACTAATTTCATAAAGAGCGCGCATCACTTGCGTTTCCAACTCTTTGACCGGTTTTTGAACCGATTCGGGCAATTGTTTTACGACTTTGCGGACCAGGGAAATTTTCATATTCAATAAGTGCTTGAGCAAATCCTCATTCATTGAGCGCACCTCCAAACCTGACTTTTAGAATTTCATCTTCAAATTTGGCACCTACGACTGATAGATTTTCCAGAGTTCTAGGCAAGGTGATATTTCTTTTGACATTACCCACCTTAATAATTAGTTCATCCGCCTTTTGGTTAAGCGAAAGATCATCTTTTGTACTGAAGGGCATATAAATGGCCATAACATACTCGTCATTTTCCTTAGTTACTTTCTGAGTCTGGGCATTATATTTAATAACTGTCGGGTCTTCCCCTTTGAAAATCTCCTCGCCCATCCTGTCCAGCATTTCCAAGCCGACAATTTCCTGTTCAAAGAGGGGCGCGTAATAGATGGGAATCGGCGAAAAACTGTCCTTAATCATTTCCTTATACTTCTTCTGAATATCCTTCCAAACTGTAAAATACTGATCCGTTACATTATCTGGTATGATTCGGTTGACGATGACCGCATCCACATTGAAGTCATAAATATTCAGATAAGTGAAGCTACGCTGGGCTTCTTTGACAACCATTTTTTCCGGATTAACGACAATCCGAATACTAGTCACCTCCCGGTCGGAAAATATCTGACGCATTTCATCCAGCTGGCGGTAGATCTTATCGATCTCATCCATGACTGAATCGGTTGGCATAGGAATCCCTAGCATCGGTTCAATCACTGGCTTCAGAAATTTTATTGCTTTTCTCTTCATTGGGAAAAGCTTTTCCATCCACCACCTGAGCATTTCCGGGAAACTAAGCAAGGCTAAAGTTTCTCCTGTCGGCGCACAATCGATAATGATAACCTCAAATGTATTTTGTTTGTAATACTGCAAGATTCTCAGCAGACTTAATAAATCTTCTATTCCTGGGAAAACCGTTAATTCTTCTGTAGTTATATCTTTAATGGTCTTTGCCGTGAACAGAGTCGTTAGATATTTCTGCACTTGACCCCAGCCCTTTTCGACCTCGTGCACCGTATCAATTTCTTGAGCCCAAAGATTGGGTCGGATCTCTTGAGGCTCAGGGGATAACTTTATATCTAGGGAATCTCCGAGACTATGCGCTCGGTCAGTACTTACCACCAGGGTCTTTTTGCCGTTCTTTGCGCTTTGCACTGCTGATGAAGCTGCAATACTGGTTTTACCGACCCCGCCTTTTCCCGTGTACAAAATTATTCTCATCATTTATTCCTCCTAAATGTTATTAAACACGCCTTAATTAGTCAGTACTTCTTCGCAGAAACTCTTCTCTATTCAAATAGTACTACCGGCGAAGTATTTGTTAAAAATGTAACCCACCTATTATTCGATGGGTATTTTTCTGATGACTTGCCCGACCGTATTGTCCCTAGGCACGGAATTTTTCTGGCTTAAGGCATCAACTATTTTCAAGAAAATCTGAAAAAGGGCTTGCCGTTCTTCAGTGGATAATACGGCATTGATTCGTTCAAGGTAGGATCCAATGCTAGCTTTGACCTCAGTCATCATACTTCTTCCCTGATCTGTAAGTTGGATGGCTACGATCCGTCGGTCTTCATCGCTCCTTTCTCTTTGCAGATACCCGTTTTTAACCAACCTGTTGACAAGCCCTGTTGTAGTACTGAGAGGAGCGTTAATATAATCGGAAATTTGGCTCATAATCACTTCCCCGTACCTGTCCACAATCAGCATGGCCAAAAGCTCGGTCTTGGAAACAGTTAAGTCTAGCTGAATCCATTCTTCGGGATAGAATACTTTACGCAAATTGTCCAGTACTAAATCAATAATTTTTTCCTGTTCCATTAAGGGACCCCCGATTAATACTTTAGTCAAATACTTCTTTACAAGAACTATTCTATTGATAAATTAACTCCTTTATTGGACTTTGTCAATGGGAAAATTTACACAGATCATTTTACGCACGAATAGTAATGACTATATTAAGCACGAATTTCATCACTACTATACTGGAACATACCGGTATGATAGTATAGATTATTAGATAACTAAGAGAACAATTGTGATCAAATATAAAAAATTTTTGTTTTAAGGAAAAAGCGAGCAAATAACAAATTAAGGTGGATTTCGCGATGGGAAACAAAAACAATAATTTAGTCGCCTATCTTTATCTTTTAGGCGCGGTTATGCTATGGGGTGGCAACTGGGTAGCAGCACGTTACATAGTTCAAATAATGTCGCCCATGGTGGGAGCGACGATCCGGGTTGTCTTGTCAACCATCATTTTATTGATTGTATTGAAGATCACAACAGGAAAAACACTCGTCCTTCAAGGTATAAAAATATTTATCTTCCTGGGTTTGATGCTTTTTGGTTTTAATTTTCTCCAGTATATAGGCTTAACATATACGACCGCAACTAACGGTTCCCTGATCAATGCCGCAACGCCCATTATCATAATTTTACTCTCCCGGATACTTCTTAAGGAAAAACTGAGTAACGTCCAGCTCTTGGGAGTTCTGATCTCTTTTTTAGGTGTGGGCTGGGTAGTAACGAAAGGTTCCTGGACCCTCATAAGTACTCTAACCTTTAATATTGGGGATATCCTGATGTTGCTGGCGACTATCTGCTGGTCTCTTTATACTGTATATTCCAAAAAACCGACTATAGAATCTTCCGCCATCTATGTTAGCGCTTATGCGTCTTTGTTTTCAGCCCTCTACTTTTTACCCTTAGGCATAGTCCAATACCAGGCTTACCCTATTCAAACAGTTTCCTGGGGTATGGTAGTGGCTATAATTTACATTGTGGCTGTCGGAGTTTTCGGTCTTGTATTCTGGATTAAAGGAGTCTGTATCATAGGGCCTAGCCGTGCATCCATCTTTATGAATTTAATGCCCATCTTTACTCTGATTTTTGCTTTTCTGCTTTTAGGCGAAACGATTAATCTGAACCAGCTTATTGGTGGAGTTCTCGTTATTGGCGGAGTATATGTAACAACAAACCCGCAGTTTGCTTCAAATAAAGCTCTACCATACTAGTTTAGAAATTAAAGATACAATAACCGCGCACATTTTTCATAAAAATTAGAAGGGCTAATATCTTCATTAATTACCACGCCTGTCAAATGTTGGTAATTACCTTTTAAGAATTTCACCTCAAGATAGTTAAATTTAGTCTTTTTGTATAAAGATAAAAATAATAAATTTTTACTTGCTAAATTTTCCTTGTATAGTTTTGCACAATCAAAGACTATCTTTAAGGCTTCTTTTTTATCCAATTCTATAACCTCACAAAAACAAAGTAAAAGAGAGCAGACATACCGCAGTATGACATACTCTCTTTTACGCTACTGATTAATATCGTTGTCCGCCAACTGTAAGCCCATTCGTCTTACTTTGCTTTCGAGTTTTATCGTTGCTCGCCAACTACATGCCCATTCGTCATGCTTTACTTTCGGATTTTTACGTGTCAGTAACACAAGATTATTTGGGCATATATTAATATATGCTCCTATATCAAGTAGAATACATACCGAAATCACATGTCAATATTCAATTAGAAGTTTATTGGTAAATTTTTTCATCTTTAACTTTAATAACAAATGCGTTTTTTTGCCCGTGCAAGATACTTAGTTAAGTATAGCACCTTTTAGGGACTTATGTAGTATTTTGTTGAGAGAATATTAAATTTTACCTGACACAAAATAATTTTCGCTCCTTTCAAGCAAAGCACCAAGCCGATAATGCTTTCAAACTCCAGAAATACCTCATCTACATCAAGAGCTAGTGCTTCCCCCGTTGTCCAGCAAAAAGAATATTAATTCCTTTTTATGGGGCCTGTGTATGACGTGTTGTTTATTTTTTTATTTTCTCCAGGTTATTTTCTTGATTTATTCAACATACTAACAAAAAATCTTATTTTCCTAGAATATCACCCTAAACATAACGCCATCTTTTATGTCAGCTCATCGCAGAATATTTATGAGCGAGATCTGAAGACATGAAGAACTTAGATTATCCTTTTTCTAACGATAATTTCATATACCCTGTAGTAAAGTGGGTGTGCATCCTGGAACAGTCCAATGTTTATGGGAGGTCATTATAAGTGCATGGAAGTCTAATTCTAGAAATTGACCTAGATAAAATCAAATATAACACCTCTCAGGTAGTCGAAAGATGCCACCGAAAAGGGATAGAAGTCATTGGTGTTACAAAAGGGTTTAGTGCGATCCCCCAGATCGCCTCTGCAATGGTGGAAGGAGGAATTGACGGCCTGGCAGATTCCAGGATGGAAAACATCATTGAGCTTAGAAATAAGGGATTTACTCAACCGATTACTCTGCTGAGAATTCCGCGCCTTAGTAACGTCATGCAGGTTGTTCAGTATACCGATACAAGTATAAATTCAGAAATAACTGTAATCAAAGCATTAGATCAAGCAGCTAAGAAACTAAAAAAAGAACATCAGATAATTTTGATGGTAGATGTTGGCGACCTACGTGAAGGGGTACTGCAAGAAAATGTACTTGACATTGCAAAACAGATTACTAGTTTCAAAGCTATTAAACTCGTAGGTCTTGGCACAAATATAGGGTGCTTTGGTGGAATACTTCCTAGTTCCAATAATCTTGGGATCTTAGTTGAACTGGGACATGCTGTTGAAAACCAATTAGGCCTTAGACTTGAAATAATTTCAGGCGGAGGGACCTCAACGTTGTTGTTAATAGGCAACGCAGAAATTCCTGCCGGAATTAATCAGTTGAGGATCGGAGAGGGTATCTTATTGGGTACCGATACAACCAATAATCGAAAAATCCCTTGGCTTCATCAGGATGCATTCCTCCTGCGAGCTGAAGTTATCGAAGTTAAGTCCAAACCATCGATACCTACGGGGGCGATAGGTCGGGATGCTTTTGGAAATATCCCGGAATTTACAGATATTGGAGTTCGAAAAAGAGCCATCGTATCTATGGGAAAACAGGATGTCAATATTGAAGGAATTCGTCCTATCGACGAACGTTTAGCGATATTGGGCGCTAGTAGTGACCATCTGATCATTGATATTGAAGACTCTGAACAAGAGATAAAAGTTGGGGACGTTATTATATTTTCTTTAGCCTATTCCGGATTACTCTCAGTCAGTGACTCAAAATATGTGAGGAAACATTTCAAGGGAAGTTCTTCCGCAAACGATGAAACCTAAACTTATGATAAAATTTTTCAGAGGAGGAGCCCATGATCGAGTTAGTACGGACGATGGAGCCTAAACTTATTGCTCGTTTGGTTCAAATCGAAACAGAAGCTTTTGGAGCGGGAGGCCTAAATTCATGGCATCTTCAACCACTCATCAGGCACGGACGGGTTTACGTCTATAGATTGGATAACGAAATTGTTGGTTTAGTCCACTATATGTTAGATTGGGATTGCCCCAAAAAAGCTTATATGGTCGGAGTTTCTATATCCAAAGAGTCGCGTGGCCAAGGAATAGGAGCCAAACTACTTAAAGAGAGTTTTGAAGCTTTATCCAAGGCAACTATTGAAGAAGTGGAACTAACTGTGGACCCAAATAATATTGCGGCGGTTAAACTTTATGAAAGTAAGTTGGGATTCTTGACTACAGATTTTAAGCACGATGAGTACGGTGAGGGTGAAGGAAGACTGGTGATGAAACTTATCTTAGCTGACTTTAAGGAATAATGACGTTATGTAAATCTTTCTACTTCTCCACTTTGCTTAGTTGGGAGTTGCTTCATATTGCTTGATAAAAATAAAAGGATTATGATTAGATGTTTGATAGCGGCTTTACCAATGCTAATATCCTGTGCTAATGCGCAAAATCTGGTAATACCACCAGTTGAAAATAATGGAAAGGTTTCTTTTGAATGTGTAATTCCTCTTAACGATGTGCAAAAGAACCAAGCATTCGAAAACTTCGAAACTTATATTAAACCAATATTTCCTGATTATAAGATTCATTTAAACTTTGTAAAGGGAGATACAAATGCTTATAATGCAAAAATCAAAGTTATGATGTATTCAGATACTCCTCCAGATATATTCTATTCTGGGGATCGAAACTTTACTGCCGAACTATCTTCCTTAGAGAGAATCCAGCCCTTAGAAAACAATTTAAGTTCTATAAATTATTGGAATTTGGTTATTCCAAGCACTAAGGTAATTAGCGATGCTGGGCACATATATGCAGTACCTATTGATGAAGCATATTATAACGTTTTGCTCATAAATACAGAGCTGTTTTCTGAAAACAAAGTGGAAATTCCAGAAAGTTTTGAACAACTTAAGAGTACGGTAAAACAGTTTAAAGACAAGAGTATCACTCCCATAGCCATTGGTGGCAAAAATGGGATGTCAGTATATAACATGATAGAGAGTTTTGCCTGTACGCTAGATCATGATATAACCAGTAAAATTTTAAGTGGTAAGGATCAATTTTCTGGAAAAACGTTTAGCCAAGCTGCAAAATCAGTAAAGGAACTTATTAAATTAAGTGCTTTTCCGGAAAAAACCGGAACATTTTCTGATGAAGAAGCAGGAAATATTTTTTATTCTTCTAAAGCAGCGATGTATTCAACCTCAACGGAAAACCTTAACCTGGCTAACAATAAATTAAATGGAAAAGTTGCAGTATTATTTTATCCGGACCTGGATACTGATGGATCAAGTCCAAAGAATATTGTCTCTGGTGGAACTAAAAAAGACTGTGGTCTATTAATCTCATCTTCCACAAAGCATCCTACGGAAGCTACAAAACTTGCAGTTGAAATGTCAAAGTACTATAACAAGTATCTCTATGAAACACAAGGCGATGCTGTAACCATATACAACTTGGATAATATGAAATGGACACCCAGTAATCTTCCAGATCTAGGAGTTAAGAAATTAATTATAAATGTAAAGCAAAAAGATCATGTCAATACAGGACTCTGTGAATATAATATTTCACCCGTTAAGGAAAAATCTATTCAAGAAGCTTCCACAGCATTTATTGCAGGCCTTTTATCTATAAGTGATTATTTAAAGGCTCTGGATATCAACATGAAATTAACATAGTTACTTTGAGGAAGATGTAATGAAAGTTGTAGCAACTCTTAAAACAATCAAGAAAAAGCATAAAGTGCTGTTAGTGTCTTTGATTATTATGGCAGTTGGTACCAATATATTTGGATTATACATAGGAAATATCTACTACCAGAAGGTTTGCATGCTCAATGTAAATCCTGCAACTACCGGACTTGACTATTATAAATCCAGCTTTAATTATCAGAGATTTACTCAGCTGGAATCCTATAATATTTCGATGAAATCAAGCTTTGGTTATCAGCTTCAAGGTACTTATATATTTAATCCCACTCCTACGAACAATACCGTAATTTTACTTCACGGCATTGGCTGTGATCGCTGGGAATCTATGAAATACAGTGATATGTATCTGGATATGGGCTTTAATGTTTTGGCATATGATTCAAGAGCTCAAGGAAGTAGTGGAGGAAAGGACATAACTCTTGGTTTTTTTGAAAAGACTGACCTCGATAACGCGATAAGATGGGTTACCTGGGTAAATCCAAATGCGATAATAGGGGTACACGGAGAATCTTTGGGGGCTGTTACTGCACTGCTTCAAGCAGAAGTAAATCCAAGTAAAAAGAACGTAAATTTTTATGTGGTAGATTGCCCGTATTCCGATTTATGGGAATTAATGAGTATTAAAATCTCAGGTGACTTTAGGCCGAGTTTCCAACCTACTGCAGCATTTATATTATTCTATGCCAATATTATTGCCCTGATAAAGTCCCACTTTTCACTGCATGCAGTATCTCCAATCACTGAAATATGCGATATTAATACCCCCATATTGTTTATCCATGGCAGTAATGATACCTTTATACCAGCTTCCATGTCATTAGAATTATATCTTAGAAAGAAAGACCCAAAGGGGATATATATCTCGCCCGGTGCAGAACATGCTATGTCATATTTGAGAAATAAGAAAGAATACTCAGCGAAAGTAAAGCAATTTCTAACTGAAAATAATATGCTCAAGCAGTGATACAGGTTTTCAATATCTTATGAATTATCCCAATATGTAATTATTCAACTACAAAGGCCTGTCTTAGAAAAACGATAGCCCCTATGCCTTTCAGGTATTAGGGGCTACATATTGGTTTATCAGGACACCTAAGCTTTAATGAGGCCGAACTTGGTCTATGACAGACTTGGTATCAAAAAGATTCCTTAGAATTGCTCCCTGATTATTTAGTGCGATCCCGTCAATATGCCTCCTGTCCATCATCACATAAGCGGTAGTATCTTTCATGTAGGGATTTGGCCCCACTGAACAGAGAATATTAAACTTTTGATCGAGCAGGAACTGGAATTTAGGATCTCCAGGCAACACCGAACTGCCAAAGGGATAAACATAGATATTGGTTGGGCCGATAAGCGGTTCCACTTCTTTTTTCCAACGAAATGTGTCTTCCTCCAGACTTTGATATGACACCGCCCTGGCATCCAGATGGCTGTATCCGTGCGAGGCAAACGTCCAGCCGGTTTCCTTAAGTCGTTTAATAATCGCTAAAGCAGACTGCCGTTCTTCCGGATAGGAAGGAGAATCCGATTCATGGGTGTTATAACCTAAAATACCATAATAACCGGTAAGCGCCAAAACCCCCTTGGCTCCTTGGTAGGAAAAGTCGGGATGCCCAGCCACAAAGGCATCGATAATCGGGATAATCTCATTATCATGGGAGATGACTTTCTCTCCGCTCGGAGATACGGAATAAGTAGCCACATTGCCATCAGAATCCAGCATAAGTTTGCTGATCGTCCCGTTGGTTGTTTTATAATCCGGATAATTAACATCATCGACTGATAGGATGAGTGGCTTCTTGTTGGGAGGAAGCCTTAGCTCTTTATGCACCAAGACCGTTTTTCCGTCCTTTACTTTCTCTTCAAACAAAGCGTTATAATTAATCAGCATATAATTGTTGGCATAGATTTGGTTTAATATCTTTACAAATTCACTCACTGTCACAAAATAATCATTAAATCCGCTGGAATTCACATCCCCATCAAAAGCCAGGGCTGGATAAGCCAACAGCGGATGGAAAAAAATATGCTCTATCGGTCCAGTATAAGGAACTAATGTCTTCTCAGCTTCCTGATACGTTTGAAGATCGCCCTTTATTTGTACATCCTCCGGGTAATAAACTAACATACCAGTCAGAAGTCTTATCGCTTCCTGATATTTTCCCTGTTTGCTTAAGTCCCCTGCTTGTGCCAGATAATAGGAGTACATTTCTGTTGTTGATTTCTTTATCTGTTCCAGAGCAGTCTGATAATAATCAGCATCTTTAGAGGTAACTTTTTTATAGAATTCTATAGCCTGTAAATAGTCCTTATCAGCATAGGCAGTATTTGCCTTATCATAACTGTCCCGTTCAGCCTCATACTGTTTAAGCTCTGCTTCGTATTCAGTCAAATCCCCGGCAGAGAGTACTCCATCTCCAATAATCTGAAAGAAGTGTTTAATCGCAGCAATTTTCACTGAACCGTCAACATACAGCTTAAGCACGCGTTCAGGCTCAGAGCTTAATTTACTACCTACCTGACTGCTCAAGACACTCAAATCTTTAAAACCTTGATAATTCCACTTCCCTTGATCCCTAAGAATCGCACTGGTCGCATATTCAATTTGTTGATCCGTCATGGCCGTTAAATCCTGAAATGCTTTCACTTTCTCCGTGGCTTGAAGATGCTGGTCAAACCAGTTCAATGTTTCGTTGGCTTGCTGGAACTTCTGCTCCTGTAACTGCTGAGCATACAGTTCTGTCTGCAAACGGATTTGTTTCTGCAGTTTGTCTTGATTATACACAATTGATACAGTTTGGCCTGTTAATAAAACAAATACCATGAGAACCATGATAATTGTTTTATGTGCGGAAAGCTCCAGTTTTGTAGGCAAATTGATCATCCCTTTAGCTCAAAAACCTGAGAAATTTCTTTATTATGTCTAAAATTCGCCATAATAACGTCATTTCCTGCTAGATATAAAGAAAACTTGGCTGGCACCCACACACGAAGACACTGTCTTCGCACGTATTAGCCTTCTTGGGTCGGTGTTCCAAGCTGATCAGCCTCAGCAAATATCTGAACCGGATATTTCTTGAACATTGGGTTATGGTACAGACTTAGCAGTGGTATAATTCGAAAGGTAATAATTACATATCTATACAACACGTTTAAAGGGGATACATACTGATGGAAAAAACAACGCAGCGCAAAATGGTCACTATCGCGATGCTTGTATCGATTTTACTGGTTGCTATCGATACAACCATCATTACTACCGCTATGCCTCACATTGTTCAACAATTGAGCGGCTTGAATCTACTCAGTTGGGTTTTCGCTATTTATCTGCTCACATCATCTGTAACAACACCGATTTACGGTAAACTTGCGGATCTATTTGGAAGGAAGTCCATTTTTCTTTTCGGCATAATGCTTTTCGTTATTGGTTCCATGGTGTCCGGTATGGCACAGACGATGTATCAGTTAATTTTGTTTCGTGGGTTTCAAGGCCTAGGCGCTGGTGCTGTGATGCCGCTGACGTTCATAATTATCGCCGATCTCTATCCGGGGGAAGAGCGTGCAAAAATGCAGGGGGTATTCAGCTCGGTTTGGGGCATTGCCGGACTGCTCGGCCCTTTAGTGGGGGGACTGTTTGTAGACCACATCTCGTGGCGTTGGATTTTTTATATTAACGTTCCGATTGGGATTGTCGCCATTCTATTGGTGCTCAGTTTTTTTCATGAACCAACAATTGAGAAAACAAAAAAGACCATTGATTACTGGGGAGCTGCTCTGTTTACCATTTCCATGGGTTCACTTCTCTTCGCGTTGATCAGTGGAGGGCAGTTGTATGCGTGGAATTCAGTCGAGATCATCTCCTTATTTATCGTCGCCGTCGTTCTTCTGATTATATTTCTTTTTGTGGAGAGCATGGTGAAGGAACCGATGCTCCCACTATCTCTCTTTAAAATACCGGTCATTGCCGTATCGAATGCAGTCGGTTTTGTGGCTAGCGGCGTATTGATCGGCGTCAATGTCTATTTGCCAATTTGGATACAGACGTTATTAGGCCATAGCGCCACCAGTTCGGGACTAACGCTGATGCCGATGTCATTCGCTTGGCCGTTGGCATCAACTTTAGCAGGACAGTTCATGTACAAAATTGGTTCCAAAACCACTGCTGTATTCGGTGCGGTGCTGATTATGGCTGGTTCAGCGTGGCTGCTGCTTGTCCATACCGGATCACCTTATTGGTATTTCGTAGGTATAATGATTGTCATCGGTTTTGGTATGGGGTGTTCGTTTACGCCTTTGACCGTTCTGGTGCAGTCAGCCGTCGGTTGGAATTTGCGCGGTGCGGCTACTGCCTCCAACACCTTTTCTCGTTCGCTTGGACAAACTGTGGGCGTCGCAGTGTTAGGCACAGTGTTTAACAATACTTTGAATCAAAACGGCCTGGCCCAGGGTTTGCATGTGGTCTTTATCTTAGTATTCGCCATTTCAATTGTTACTCTTCTTGTAAGCTCTTTATTACCATCGCATCGTAGTATCATAGCTCATCAAAAAGCAGATTAACACTTACATGAATCTTCAAGTAATATGTCTTCTATATTTCTTCTTCCATCGATCACTGCAAGCACCCATACCTTATTATCGTGCTTCTCGATTTCGTAGTAATTATTCTCTTTACCCTATCCCATTGCCTATTGAAAATGCCGAGGCAATTTGTTTCCCAATAGCATAGTATTTTTTACAGTCAGGAGCATATAATAAAGGTTTTATTTGTTCAATAATCGGCTGATTTTCTTTTTCTTGCAGGGTATCCTCAATTTTAACATCCATAACCTCACCAATAAATTGAGTGTGTAGGCCAATTTCAATTACCTGAATTATTTTGCACTCTATAATAAATGGAAATTCTCTGATATATGGGGCATCAACTAAATCACTTTTCACTGGTGTGAGACCAGTCTTAGCAAATTTGTCTTCCTTTTTTCCAGATACCATACCAAAATAATCGGCTTCTTTAACATAGTTCTCTGAGGGAATATTAATTGTGAAAGCCTTTTTGGAGATAAGGTTTCCATAAGTATAAGTGGCTTTGCGTAGTGAAATCGCGACGCAAGGTGGAGATGAGCAGCAAATACCTCCCCAAGCAGCAGTCATAACATTAGGCTTGCCTTCCTCATCATAGGTACCGATAACCAAAACCGGTGTAGGATAAAGCAACGTTTTTGCGCCCAAACTTTTTTTCATATTGTTCACCTCTTAAATTATTTACACACTCGCTACTGCTTATCGTAGTTAATGTTTTCCGTCAATCTTACATGCCACGGCTTGATCACTCTTATCCTCGGAAAGGATATCAGGATACTGTTTCTCATGCCGCTTTAACCAAATATTGGCATATGAACAAGTGGCCGTAGTCTTTAACCGTTCTTTCCTAAAATACTCAGCCACAACTCCCATCATCTCCGCAGCTACGCCCTGACCTCTTAAAACAGGATTAACATAGGTATGATCTATATCCATCTCTCCATTTTCTTTACGTATAAAAGTAGCCTCGCCCATCAATTCACTGTTTTCATCAGTACAATAAATACGTCCATTTTCATATTTCCAATTCATGTCCTTCCTCCTCTAATCAACAGAATCACAGAACAATGCCTTTACCTTTAACAAAGTTAGAACTTACCCTAATACTACCTTTTCTGTCTTTGATATGCCAGTTAATATTCACCAAAATCACATTCCCTAGTGTCTATATCAGGTACCGCAAAAGGTTCGGTAAGGGCGGGTTGATAATGAAGGCAGTGAGGAGTATTCAGCCTGTTCGGAGGAGTACGCGTAGGGGCTTGAAAGAACATCAAGAAGCCGCTCCATCATACTGTAGTCTCCTTGTTTCTCTGCGGCTTTTAGTGCAGCTTCTACCCGGTGGTTGCGAGGGATTAGCGCTGGATTGCTGTTCCGCATCAACTGAAACGAGGAAGCTTTTGTTTCCCTGCCAAGTCTCGCCTGCCACAGCTTATGCCACTCAGCAAATTCTGTGCTGCCAAACAGGTCCGTTTCCTCCGGCGTATCAACGGTTAATGCACGGAAGGTATTGGTATAGTCCGCACAATACTTCTGCATCATACTGAGCAGGTTTTCAATAAGGGATTCATCCTGTAGCTCTTCGTTAAGTATCCCCAGTTTTGCTCTCATTCCCGCGAGCCAATTACGGTGATACAACTCAGTAAAATCTGAAAGCGCATCCTGGGCCAGTTTAACTGCCTGCTCTTGATTGACATGCAGTAGCGGCAATAAGGTTTCGGCAAATCGTGCCAGATTCCACCCGGCAATATGCGACTGATTGCCATAGGCATAGCGGCCTTGAATGTCAATGGAACTGAATACCGTTGCTGGGTCATAGGTATCCATGAAGGCGCAAGGACCATAATCAATGGTTTCTCCACTAATGGCCATGTT
>LOEW01000304.1 GCA_001516045.1 Desulfosporosinus sp. BRH_c37 | reverse complement strand
ATCCTTTTGAGGCTATGAAGGATGGAGCGCCTCAGATATTTGATGAGTATCCTAAAAATATTAATACTGAAATTCACCAGGATTTCGGCGATGTGGAAAAGGCCTTCAAAGAAGCTTACTACGTTAGGACGGACCGCTTTGATGGACAGCGTACCTTTCAATGTCCCCTGGAACCTCACGCCACCATTGCTTACTGGACAGGCAACAGGGTTACTGTGTATGCGAGTACTCAATCGGTACATTATCTCCAACATTATCTAGCAAAAATATTTGATATAAAAGAGGGAGACGTGCGGGTCCTCAAAACACATGTCGGTGGCGGCTTTGGAGCTAATTTAGATCCCTCCGGCCTTGATTTTGCCGCGGTGGCTCTTGCCAAGAAGATCGGTCGGCCGGTTAAAATGTTTTTTGACCGGGAAGATATGTTTTTTAATAACCGTGGTCGTCATCCTATATTTATGGAAGTTAAGAGCGGGGTAACCAAAGAAGGTAAACTATTAGGGGTGCATTGTAATTTTATCATGGAAGGCGGAGCTTATACAGGTCTTGGAGTCGCCTCCGCCTATTATGCAGGGACTTTGCTCACAGTTTTGTACGATTTTGATAATTATAAATTTGATATGCTAAGGGTTGTAACCAACCTTCCGCCCAACGGTGCTCAGCGCGGTCATGGGCAGCCGCAGCCTAGGTATGCTTTTGAAAGCCATCTGGATAATATAGCCAAAGAACTGGGGATTGACCCCATAGAAATACGCTTAATCAATGCCCGCCGTCCCGGCACGGTAACAGTAAACGGTTTTAAGGTGGATTCCTACGGCTTGAAGGAATGCCTGGAAAAAGCCCGGGACATTTCGGGCTGGCGGGAGAAAAAGGGCAAGTTGCCCTGGGGCCGGGGCATGGGAATAGGCAATGGCGGTTTTGTTTCAGGAGCAGGTTATGCCATATATCGGACAGACAAACCTCACTCAACAGCTATGATTAAGGTAACCGATGACGGTACTTCAGCGATTCTTTACATTGGGGCTGTTGAAATAGGACAAGGTAGTGATACGGTGCTTGCCCAAATGGCAGCCGAGGCTATGGGCTACCGCTATGAGTATATGAAAGTTGTGGCTGCCGATACAGACTTGGCTGTCCATGATTTGGGCGCCTACGCCAGCAGGCAGACCTTGATGAGCGGCTGGGCCGTAAAGTGGGCAGGGGAAAAAATTAAAAAGCTCATCATGGAGACTGCCGCGGGTATGATGGAAGTTAAGCCCGAGGAACTGGACTGCCGAGAAGCGATTGTGTTTGTTAAGGCTAATCCCGAAGTAACAAAAACCTTTGCCGAGGTGGCACAAAAATATTTTGCCACAACGGGCCAACTCATAGGACAAGGTTCGTACAAACCGCCAAAGCTTGGAGGAGTTCATAAAGGTTCTGCAGTGGGTACTTCACCGGCTTATAGTTGCGCTACTCAGATTGCAGAGGTTGAGATCGATGAGGAAAGTGGAGAAGTGGAAGTCATGGGGGCTTGGGACGTACATGACAGCGGGATGGTAATTAACCCGGCGCTGTTGCACGGGCAGGTACATGGTGCCTTTTATATGGGAATTGGTGAATCCATCTGGGAAGAAGTTCTTTTTGATAAGCAAGGGAAGCTTTTAAATGGAAACCTCGCTGAATACAGATTACCTACAGCACTGGATATGCCTCCGGTGATAGCCTCAGAACTGGTCGATACTGTGGACCCCAATGCCCCTTGGGGAGTAAAAGAGGTTGGAGAGGGAGCGACTACCCCAACACTTGGTTGTATATCCAACGCCATTTTTGATGCCATTGGAGTACAGATAAAAAGCCTGCCCATGAGTTATGAAAAAATATGGCGCGCACTTAAAGAAAAAAAGGAAAAGGAAAAATTGTAATCCTATTGTTACAGTAGTTGAAGAAAAATAATTTTTAGGGGGGCGGTAATTCGCCCCCCCCCCTTTAACAATGTACCGGTGGTATACAAAATTTTTGCCATATTTAGAGGACATAGCCAATTCAATAACGAATTGGGTCGCAATCATCTAGCCGCGTACGTCTCTCAAGTAACCTTGGAATTGTAGTGCAAACGTTCCGATTTTTTCTTACTGTAGACTGGTATAGTTTTTTAAGAATTTTTTACCGTTGATTTGTCAACAAAATCCTAAAAGTTCTTTCTTAATGAATCAATCACATAGTCCACATCCTGGATTGAATTAAAATGGCTGAAACTAAAGCGTACCGTTCCATGCGGAAACGTACCAAGTGTATGATGGGCAGATGGAGCACAATGAAGGCCGCAACGGGTCATGACCCCAAAGTCCTTAAATAAATGATAGCTGACTTCTGCATTATCGTGTTTCAAAAAATTAAGAGAAGCAATCCCTGTACGGTCTTGTTTTTGGTCGGGGCCAATGAGCTGAACCCCAGGAATAGTTTGCACATCTTGTATAAACCTATGCACAAGATTGAGCTCCTTTTCTCTAATAGTCACAATCCCTTCCGCGCTTAAGTATTTGAGTGCGGCATTAAGCCCGTAAATACCTGGCAAATTTAATGTGCCCGCTTCAAAACGATCGGGCATATAATTTGGTTGCAGAACACTCTCTGATGCGCTTCCTGTTCCCCCTTCGATCAAGGGTTCAACGAGAGAGACTAATTTATCGTTAAGGTAAAATCCGCCTATTCCTTGAGGTCCTAAGAGACCTTTATGGCCTGTAAACGTTAAGGCATCAGCGTTTAGTCGAACAAAGTCTATGCTTAAGAAACCAGCCGTCTGTGCGCAATCAATGATAAAAAACAGGTTATGCTCCTTGCATAGCTTGCCGACTTCTTCTAAAGGTAATATCGTACCACTGACATTGGAAGCATGCGTCATAATAACCGCTTTTGTATTAGACCTAATATGGAGGCCTAAGTCGCTGGTGCGAAGTTCCCCTTGGTTATTACAGAGAACCGTTGACAGTTCAACCTCTTTTTCAGCCAGTGAAGCAAGGGGTCGCATGACCGCGTTATGCTCCATGGAAGATACAATTGCATGATCTCCCGGTTTCAACAACCCTTTAAGGATAACATTAAGACTTTCTGTAATATTCTTAGTAAAAATTACGTTTTCGGGTTTAGGAAAATTGAACAAGCTACACAGAAGCTCCCGTGTTTCATAGACAATGTTGGCAGCTTCAAATGATGCCGTGTAAAGCCCTCGGTTAATATTACAGCCACTATTGGTTAGAAATCCAGCGACGGCATCAGCCACACCTGGAGCTTTAGGGAAAGAAGTGGCTGCATTATCTAAGTATAATCCGTCCATGACACCATTCCTTTGAGTAAGAGCTTCGTCGTTTAACGAAGCTCTTACTTTTACTAAGTTCACTCCTCAGCATGATAGACCAATTTGTACTGATTCCCTTCAACAGCATAAATCTTCTCGATTTGGTCGGAAATTATCGCGGAAAGATCGCCGGTAAAGTGAAATTTTACACCCATGCCACAACTAGAAGTCAACTTGCGAGGTAAAGGGATTAATTCTCCTATATAGTTAGAGCTTTTAATAAATTTCGCAAACTTTATAGCAGAAGAGTTTGTGAAGAACAACACAATATAGTTCATAACACTATTTCCTCGCGGATATCTCGAAAGTATTAGCGTCGCCATCGAGTTCGACAGTATTAATAGTGTAGCCTGTTAGGTTCAAGTATCGTTCCACATTTAGTTTTGCTGTTTTGCTGTCAACGAGAACGGTGACTTCATTCGAGTTAACTTCCAGTGCTTTTTTGGTCATAAGAACTGGTTGGGGGCAGGACATTCCTCGTGTATCAATTTGCGCCAATCTTAACACCTCCTCGTACAGTTGCTTTCACATCTTTTTCTAGGTTGAAATAAGCGATTAATAGTAAGAGAGCAAAACCAATAAGTACCGCGATTTTTCCGTTAGGGGAAGGACCTTGGGCGCTGGCGGCAAGGGAAAAGTTATGAGCAAAGGCAGCTCCAGCAGACATCCCTAAAATTGTAATGACAGAATCAACATTTCCTTCAGCAGCTAGAATAAGTTGTCTAAGTGGGCACCCTCCCAGAAGCACAGAACCCCATCCTGCCAGCGCCATGCCTAGAAAATTCCATAATCCATCAACATGGGCAACGGATTGACCAGTAAAACCTAGCTTATAAAAACTAAAGTATAAATTTCCTAAGCTGGCAAAAATAATGATTGAGATAAATCCAAGAATTAAATAAGTATCTTTAAAGAGAATAGCATCTCGAATACCACCTACCATACATAACCTTGTTCGTTGCACTAAGACCCCGACGATCAATCCTGCAGCAAGCGCTATCCACACCGGCGCATGCCCAGCTCCTGGACCTTTAGTACTAAAGAAGATAAAGACAGGTGCTGCAAGGAGAAGGACAAAAAGCCCGACATTCAGCATTGGAAAAAGGTAACCCTCTAGTTTGGACAGTTTATAAGTTCTCTTAAGACTAAACCCACTTTTTAAGAAAATAATGCCAACGATAATCCCAGCTGCAAAACCAGCTAGGCCAAACAGGGCATTAAGGTCACCGCCCCCAAGCCTTAAGACCATACGGAGAGGACACCCTAAAAACATCAAAGCACCGATCATAACTACAAAGCCAAGTATAAATCGAACGAAAGGGGATGAGCCTCCTCGAACATCAAATTCCTTTTTCGTAAATGCCATCAGAAAGGCTCCCAGGACAATCCCAATAATTTCAGGACGTATGTATTGAACAACTTCTGCGCGATGTAAGCCCAAGGCTCCCGTTGTGTCCCGAATAAAGCACGCGATACAAATTCCCATGTTCACAGGATTACCAAAACGAACTAGGATGACAGCAAGAATCCCAATGACTGCTCCAGTAAAAATAATACCTTTTTTACTATCCATTTTACTTCCTCCTTTTTATAGAATCAGAGTCGGAATGTTAACAGTTCAAATTTGTTTATCCCTCCTCACTCATAATATTATAATGATACATTGATATATTATAACCATAATGCCAATAATGCAAGAACTATCCCATTTTATCTAAAATCTGGAATGGAAACATCTGACAACAATAGATTTCTGCGCTTGTGGTTCGAAGTAGAAATCAATAAAGTAGGATTTGGCTACTCTGATTCTACGGAGGCATTTCTTAGTAAGAAAAAGTGGTTCCCTTAATGTATTAAATCTGAATTAAGCAGCACTCAAATTGTTTGCACAGGACCATTTAGGCGACCACAAGGAGATAAGTGAATAAGCCTAAAATAATATGAACAAAATATAAAAGCTCCTGCAATGCAGGAGCTGAATTAATTAAACCAATTTAATTGGGTATAACTCAAGTCAAATTGAAAATCGTTAAAGTCTGAAGTTTTTTGTGTTCGTGGTCAAGGACCTCAGTCAGCGAGATGTCCAAGGCGTTGGACAGAGCAGCTATATAAAAGAGTTGCTTGCCTAATTCGGCTTCTATGATATCTCGACAGTTATCACAAATAAATCCTTCGAGTTGGCTGTTCAAGAGCTCTTTCAAATCAGCGAGGCTTGCATCTGGTGGTACAGGTTTCTTATGCGCAATGATTGCATGGCAACCGCAACTTGTCACCGATTTAACGACGGCACGGTTAACACGTGCAGACGTTTCTTGTCCTTTGGACAAGATATCCAAAATACTTTGATGACGGATCAAGAGAGATTTTACAGTGCTTTGGAATTGGTCAGTGAGTTGTTCCATTTGTACTATCCTCACTCCTTTCTGCCATCTCTATTATACCGAGACGTCTGGGCTGTTGTCAATTTTCAATGGGATTATCGGACAAAATGGGAAATTGACAGTTCGAAGACTTCTATGATATAATTTTAAAATTTTGACCAGGGCTTTGTTACTTGCTATAATGATAGATAAGGGGGTGGCCGAATGTTTAAGGTTGGTGACAAAGTTGTTTATCCGATGCATGGTGCCGGCATTATTGAGTCAATTGAAGAACGTGAAGTTCTTGGGGAAAAACGCCAATATTATGTCATGCATTTACCAGTAGGGAATATGAAATTGTTTATTCCCTTAAATAACGTGGAGAACTTGGGTTTACGACAAGTGATTTCTCCTACTATGGTAAAAGATGTCTTAGAAGTACTGAGAACTAAAGACACAGCAGCTACATTAGCCTGGAATAGGCGTTATCGTGCGAACTTAGAAAAGATCAAGAGCGGAAATATTTTTGAAGTCGCCAATGTTGTGCGTAGCCTTGCCCAAAGGGAAAACGAAAAAGGCCTTTCTACCGGAGAAAAAAAGATGTACGAGAATGCCTGCCAAATCTTGATTAGTGAACTCGTTTTGACAGAAGGGTCAGAAGAGGCAACGGTCAGACAATGGCTGGTAAAGGCTTTAGTTTTAGTTTAGACGTTAGACCAATACTCCCGCACGTTTTGTTTATATCATAGACTGGTCTTCTAGTTGCACTTATGCACTAGAAGACATATACTTTCTCTTATGTAAACAAATGTAGCTCAAAAAAATACTTAAATTTCCTTTCGTTGAAATTTTATACTAGTATAGTATAATTAGAAAGACTTTTAGTCACAATAGATAAAAAGGAGGTGAAAAGATGATTCGCAACTTAATACGCGGGATCATCACTCTGTTAGTAGGGGCATTGGGATTTTATCTTAGTTTTTTATTTTTAAGCCTTAATTTTTTACAATCTCTGGGATGGAACTTTTCCCCTGTTTGGACATACGCAACGATGGTTGTTTTGTTTGCTATTATTGGGTTTTTAGTCGCTCCGGTTAGTATCCGTTCTTTTCTTTCGTTAATGGGATGGATAGATTCGCGTTTAACCCGAGTTCCGACACATGATCTTATGAGTGGGGCCGTTGGGGGGATCATCGGACTTATTATTTCAAGTTTATTTAGTAATTCATTTGTCAGTATTCAATTCTTTGGACCAATTTTGGCCGTCCTATTAAGCATTTTCTTGGGTTATCTTGGTTTGACGATTGGAATGAAGCGGAAAGAAGATGTTCTGGGCTTTCTTAGTTTCTTACCAAAATTTCGTGGTGACAAAACCGACAAAGTTGAAAAAACAGATAAACTTAAGGAAAGTAAAGCAGACCACTCTATGGAGCTGCCGAATTATAAAATTCTTGATACCAGTGTAATTATTGATGGACGGATTGCGGACATTGTTAAAACTGGATTTGTGGAAGGGATATTGCTTATCCCGAGTTTCGTCCTGGAAGAGCTTCGACATATCGCAGATTCGTCAGACTTGCTTAAACGAAATCGTGGGCGTAGAGGTCTTGATATTCTCAATCAGATTTCTAAGGAAACGGCGATCAAAGTTCATATTCACGAACAAGACTTTGAGGATATAAATGAAGTTGACAGTAAACTAGTACGCTTGGGGCAAGTTTTAGGGTCGCCCCTTTTAACTAATGATTATAACCTCAACAAAGTGGCTGAGCTACAAGGGGTTAAGGTTTTAAACATTAATGAATTGGCTAATGCTCTTAAACCAATTGTTTTGCCCGGTGAAGAAATGTTAGTTCAAGTGATGAAAGAAGGTAAGGAACCTGGCCAGGGCGTAGCCTATCTTGATGATGGAACAATGATTGTTGTGGATACTGGACGACGTTATATGGGACAGAATGTCACAGTGTTAGTAACTAGTGTTCTGCAAACTGCAGCTGGACGTATGATTTTTGCCAAACCAAAAAGTGTCCTTGAAAAAAAGTCGATGGGCCTTCGTACAGTTGATGAGGTGAATGCGATTGGCTAAGATAGGGATTGTAATTCCTGCAGCAGGTCAAGGCAAACGGATGGGGACCGAATACAATAAGCAATTTCTTTTATTGAGGGGACAACCCATCTTAGCTCATACGGTTAGACTTTTCGAAGAATCCAATTATGTTTCTGAAATCGTTATTGTCGGGGCAAAAAACGATCTCCTAGTCATTAAAGAAATCGTTTATCAGCATAAGTTGAATAAGGTTGTGGCAATAATTCAAGGTGGAGCGCAACGCCAAGATTCTGTTCGTGTAGGGGTTCAAGCTCTTAGTTCAACTATCCAACGGGTAGTGGTTCATGATGGGGCAAGGCCCCTTTTGACATTGCAAGCGTTTCATCGATTTCTAGGCGAGACCGAAGATTTCTCTGCAGCAATAATGGGTATCCAACTAAAGGATACTGTTAAGCGGGTTGATATATCTGGTAAGGTACTTGAAACCCCGTCACGCGAAGGTTTACGGGCCGTCCAGACACCTCAAATCTTTGACCGAGGGATATTAGAGGAAGCGCATCTTCAGGCAGCATCTTTGGGGTACTATGGCACGGATGACGCGTCTTTGCTTGAGCGTATGGGGTATCCTGTACAGATGGTTGAAGGTTCACAGGAAAATATTAAGGTGACTACGCCCGATGACTTGTGGTTAGCCGAACGAATACTCGCGATGCGCGAATAGCGTGGTTCGATATTCGTGGTTCGAACAAAAGGAACGAACTACAAAATTGACGCACGAAGTTTGACGTGAGAAGTGTGTGATGGCAGATACACGAGACGCGAAGTGGGTAGACAGGAGAACTGTCCCCCTTGTCTATATTAGCGTAAAGACTAGGTTGAATATGATGCGATACATGATGTGTGATGGCAAAGCGCGAGGTTTGACAGAATGGCTCGATGTATTGGGACCGAGGAATAAGGCTGGAATGCGCCGATCTGCGTTGTCCGACTTTTGTTGCGTAAAATCCACCTTGGACTTCGAACTTCGAACCACGAACCACGAACATCGAACCTCGAGATTGAGGGTGGTTGGTTATTAGAGTTGGAATAGGTTATGATGTACACACCTTGGTTGAGGGGCGACCTCTGATTCTTGGAGGGGTGGAAATCCCCTATGATCGTGGTTTGCTTGGACATTCCGATGCAGATGTTCTGATTCACGCCATCATAGATTCTCTTTTAGGAGCTTTGGCCCTAGGAGATATAGGTGCTCATTTCCCGGATCATGATCCACAGTATCGGGGAATTTCCAGTATTACTTTACTGGAACATGTCGTAATACTGATTAAAGCAAAGGGTTATTGTATTGGGAATCTTGACAGTATCATTGTAGCGCAGCGCCCTAAAATGGCCCTATACATTTCGGAGATGAGGACGAATATCGCTAAGGTATTAAGAGTCGAGGAGTCCTGCATTTCAGTCAAAGCAACGACTACCGAACGCCTTGGATTTGAGGGGCGAGAGGAAGGAATTAGTTCACAAGCCATAGTGAGTTTAAAAAAGTTTTAGCGCTAATCAATAGAAAGTTCAGAAGAAGAATCTGAGGCTAGTTGTAAGGGCAATTCATGAATTGCCCTTATGGGTGACTCAAAGAATAGTATTCGGAGGGTTGGAAATGAGTAAAGAGATACGGACGAGATTTGCCCCGAGCCCAACTGGCTATATGCATATTGGTAACTTGAGGACAGCAATATATGAGTATTTAATCGCTAAGAGTCAAAATGGAAAGTTTATTTTAAGGATAGAAGATACCGACCAGGAACGTTATGTCGACAATGCCAGGGAGGTTATTTACGAAACACTTCAGTCGGTGAATTTGAAATATGATGAAGGGCCGGACATCGGCGGACCCTATGGTCCCTATGTTCAAAGTGAAAGGAAAGCAATTTATAAAGAATATGCTAAGAAACTCGTCGAGCTGGGGGGGGCCTATTACTGTTTTTGCTCAAAGGAACGCTTAGACCAGCTAAGAAAAGGGTCTGAATCCCAGGGTGGAGTATTTGAGTATGACAAATTTTGTAGACTTCTGACAAATGAAGAAGTTGAGAGTAGGCTTCAAAACAACGAGGCGTATGTGATCCGACAAAAGGTCCCTGAAACTGGGTCTACTTCATTTGAAGATCTGGTTTACGGGACAATCACGGTAGAAAACCAAACGCTGGCGGACGGTATTTTAATGAAAGCGGATGGGATGCCCACTTATAATTTCGCGAATGTCGTCGATGACCACCTTATGGAAATAACTCACGTAGTGAGAGGGTCTGAATATTTGTCCTCTACTCCAAAATATAATCTTATTTATCAATCGTTTGGGTGGGAAATCCCTACTTATTTACACGTGGCGCCGATTATGAAGACCTCTGAGAAAAAGCTGAGTAAACGAGAGGGGGATGCCTCATTTCAAGATCTTCTGGAAAAGGGGTTTCTCAAAGAGGCCATTATTAACTATATTGTCTTATTGGGTTGGAGCCCCAGCACCAATGAAGAGTTCTTCACGTTAAGTGAACTTAAAGAGCAATTTTCATTAAAAGGGCTAAGCAAATCGCCGGCAATTTTTGATATTAACAAGCTGAAATGGATGAATGGTGAGTATCTTCGTCGAATGAGTGCGGAAGATTTCCACAAGGTAGCGATTCCATATTATAAGGAAATTGTTCATTGTGGAATCGATTTAAAAAAGGTTAGTCTACTTCTCCAGCATAGGACAGAAATATTATCAGAAATACCGGAGAAGATTGACTTTTTGGCAGAATTGCCTAACTATGACTCTCAGCTGTATATAAACAAAAAAATGAAAACCGATTTAGTAATCGCTTTAAACCACTTAAGGGCGTCGAAGGAAGAACTTTTGTTATTAAATCAATGGAAGCATGACGAGATCGAGGGATGTTTGACCACTTTAGCTTCGAAGTTAGGAGTTAAAAATGGCCAGGTATTATGGCCTGTAAGAATTGCACTTTCCGGAAAGGCGTCAACTCCGGGAGGCGCTGTAGAGCTAGCAGAACTCTTGGGTCAGGACGAAACATTGCGTCGTCTTGAAGTCGGAATTTTTAAATTGGGGTAAAGTATAGGAATACACACCGTAATGTTGACAGTGTTTTGGATACTGGTCTATAATAAGCACAATTCATAGTGGTAGACGATGATGAGAAAGAGTACAAAGAGGAATTGCAACAAGCGAAGATGGAGTAGTGGAAGCCATTTGCAAGGAACTTTTGGAAGTGCGTCTCTGAGTTGATTGGAAGAAACATTATTAAGTATTCCAATCCGTTTTGACTGCGTTAAAGTTTTAAGCAGGAACGAAGTATCGTTCAAACAGAGTGGGACCGCGGAATCTTTCGTCTCTGGACGAAGGGCTCCGCTTTTTATATTCACTTCTAGAGTGAACTCGTTCAACTAAAGTTGAACATCGAGTCTTCGGTGACATAAGTCATCCTACGCGCGAAGTATTCGTTGAGGGCCGTGCGCTTCGGCGATACTCTCCACCGGAGACTATCGTCACCGAAGCAGAAAAAGGTGTACCACTCCCACTTGGAGAAGTGGGAGTCTTACGACTTGGATATATGGATAATCCTGGGGAAAAGGCGGGGTGAGTTTAATGATTTTTCGACAAATGAGGCGTGATATTCGAGTTATTTTTGAACGAGATCCTGCAGCAAAGAGTATATGGGAGGTCATATTTTGTTATCCAGGATTTCATGCTGTACTTTTTCACCGAGTGGCACATTGGATGTATCTGCGTAAAATGGTGCTTTTACCGCGCATGATTTCCCAGCTCTCACGATTTTTAACAGGGATTGAAATCCATCCGGGTGCTAAGATTGGGCAAGGCTTTTTTATTGATCATGGAACCGGTGTGGTCATCGGCGAAACTGCAGAAGTTGGAGACAATGTTACCTTATATCAGGGGGTTACACTAGGTGGGACTGGTAAAGAAAAAGGTAAGAGGCATCCGACTATCGGGAATAATGTTGTAATTGGAGCGGGAGCAAGAGTTTTGGGCTCATTTAAAATTGGAGATAATGTAAAAATTGGAGCTGGGTCGGTTGTCAATAAACCGGTCCCGAGTGACACAACTGTGGTGGGAATTCCCGGAAGGATTGTTCTCCACCATGGAGTCCCTATCAAAGACCCAGATTTAAGACATGATGAGCTTCCCGATCCAGTGAATGAGATGTTAAAATGTTTAATGCAGCGCGTGGAATATCTAGAACAACGACTAAATGAAGAGGAGAGTCGATACAATGTCTTTGAAATTATTCAACACCATGACCCGACAAAAAGAGCAGTTCCAGCCACGGGAGAGCGGGAAGGTGGCAATGTACGTATGCGGTCCGACGACTTATAATTTTATCCATGTGGGGAATGCCCGAATGTTTGTCGTATTTGACATGATTAGGCGCTATTTTATGTATAAAGGCTATGATGTCCAATATGTTCAAAACTTCACCGATGTAGATGATAAAATCATTCAGAGAGGAAACCTAGAAGGCATGGAACCATTGGCTTTAGGCCAGAAATATATTGCTGAGTATTTAAAAGACGCCAAAGCCCTCAATGTCCTTCCGGCGACCGTCCATCCCAAGGCTACAGAGCATATTCCCGAAATGATTGAGATTATTCAGGGGCTTATAAGCTCAGGGCTAGGGTACGAAGTGGATGGAGATGTTTACTTCGCGGTCGATCATTTTCCCAACTATGGGAAGCTGTCTGGCCGAACACTCGAAGATATGAAAGCCGGGGCCAGGGTTGAGGTGGACGAGCGCAAGCATCATCCTATGGATTTTGCACTTTGGAAAAATGCCAAGCCCGGAGAACCCTCCTGGGAAAGTCCGTGGGGTAAGGGGCGGCCTGGTTGGCACATCGAGTGCACTGCCATGTCGTTGAAGTATCTGGGGGCAGGCTTTGATATACATGGTGGAGGTGGGGACCTAGTTTTTCCCCATCATGAAAATGAGATTGCTCAAACGGAAGGGTATTTAAAAGGACAGACCTTCGCCCATTATTGGATGCACAACGCTTTTCTGACCATCAATCAAGAAAAGATGTCCAAGTCCTTAGGAAATTTTTTCACAACTCGGGAGTTACTTGAGAAATCTGCCGGAGAAGTCATCCGCTTTTACTTACTAGGGACGCATTATCGCAGCCCCTTGGATTTTAATGAGCAAAACTTAGAGATGGCCCAAAAAGGGTTAGAACGGTTGCAAACCAGTATCCGTTTGGCGCAGCAAGCTTTGGAGCGAGAGGGGTCTGCTAAAAACGAACGGATTGAGACTGCTTTGTTTAAGGCGGCAAAAGAAGCTCGCGAGGCATTCGGGCGGGCGATGGATGATGATTTTAATTCAGCACTGGCTTATGCGGCGCTCTTTGAATTGGCTAAAACAATGAACGGGTATGTCCAGGAAAATCCTGCCCCTTCCAAAGGGTTAGAAGAAGCCCAAAAGACCCTCTTAGAACTTGGACAAGTGCTCGGCTTTGACCTACTTCATCCGGCCCTCGCCCATGTCGAAAATGATGAAATGCTCACCCAGGTAATGGAGGTTGTTTTGCAGATCCGTTCACGGACACGCCAGAAAAAAGATTGGGAAATGGCAGATTTTATCCGCGATGCACTCAAAGCTAAAGGCATCATTATTGAAGATACTCCGCAAGGTGCAAGGTGGCAAATCAAGAAGTAGAAAGGGGACTGTATGCGAAATTGGCAAGAAATGAATGCCTTAACACTCGCCTATTTGGGAGATGCGGTTTATGAATTATGGGCACGAACCCATATGTTGGAGCTGGGTCATGAAAAGGTTAAGGAACTCCATAAACAAGCAGTAAGCTATGTTCGTGCTAGTACCCAAGCCCAAATTTTACGTGCTCTTTTACCCGATCTTAACGAGATTGAACAGCACGTCGTTTTGCGTGGGCGAAATGCTAAGGGAGGGCATCCCAAGAACGTAGATGTTGTGACTTACCGTCATGCTACGGCGTTTGAAAGCTTAGTGGGTTATTGGCATTTGAATAGACAAAACGATCGCCTGCAATGGGCTTTCGATAAAGTGGATGGCATACTTCAGGAGGAGGTTACCCCGCCGGAGCAGAGCGTGGAACTTCCACTTATAGATTAAATGGAGCTGAATGATTATGGACACAAGAAACAATGGACAGGCATTGAGTTAAAGAAATCCTTGAAGATAAGGCTGGATTGAGTATTAGTTCAGCGGGTATTCCTAGGCTCCTTAATGAAGAACAAACAGAGATAATGTTTACTGTCCTAGATGCATTGTGTAAAGCCCTAAAATGTGGTCCTGATGAACTATTTGTCCAAACAGTAGAGATGGCCTCAAAAGAGGAAGAAGATCAAAGGAATGCATGATATTGCGTATATCATGAGTGAGGAGTCTATTGTGAGTAAAGCTGATAATATTTTCATTACAATGTGCAAGGATATCCTTGAAAATGGGATTTCTTCTGAAGGCGAGGTTGTCAGAGCCAAATGGGAGGATGGTACACCAGCTTATACTATTAAAAAGTTTGCAGTTATTAACAGATATGATCTTTCTGAAGAATTTCCAATTCTTACGTTAAGACCAACAAACTTAAAAGCTGCAATAGATGAGTTGTTATGGATATGGCAAAAGAAATCTAATAGTATTAAGGAGTTAAATAGCAGTATTTGGGATAGCTGGGCTAATGAAGAAGGGTCAATTGGAAAAGCATATGGATATCAATTGAGTATCAAACATAAGTACCGTGAAGGGGAATTTGATCAGGTTGACAGGGCGTTATATGATTTAATTAATAATCCGTACAGTAGAAGGATTATTGTTAACATGTATAATCATTATGACCTACATGAAATGAACTTATATCCCTGTGCATATAGTATGACCTTTAATGTTACTGGAAGAAAACTTAACGCTATATTAAATCAACGATCGCAAGATATTCTAGTTGCAAATAACTGGAACGTATGTCAGTATGCAATTCTTGTACATATGATCGCACAAGTAAGTAACCTAGAGGTTGGAGAATTTGTACATGTAATTGCTGATGCTCATATATACGATAGGCATATACCTTTAATTAAGGAACTACTTCAGAGGACCCCAAAATCAGCGCCAAAGTTGTTAATTAACCCAGAAAAAAAAGACTTTTATTATTTTAAAGTTGAGGATTTTGTATTAGAGGGTTATCAAAGCGGTCTGCAAATTAATAATATTCCCGTTGCTGTTTGAAAAGGGGAGCATTGAATGAAAATTATTGTAGCGGTTGATTTGAATTGGGGAATTGGATATAGAGGTAACTTGTTACAACGTATTCCTGAAGATATGAAGCTTTTTAAGCAGATGACTTTAGGTAAAGTCGTGATTATGGGGAGGGAGACATTCGAATCTTTGCCAGGAAAAGAGCCCTTGAAAGACAGAGTTAATATTGTTCTAAGTAAGAACGAGTGCTTCAATAATGAAAAGGTAACGATATGCCGTTCTCTAAAAGAACTATTCTTCGAACTAGAAAAGTATAATTCTAATGATGTTTTTGTGATAGGCGGAGAATCAATTTATTCTCAACTTTTGTCTTCTTGTACTGAAGCATATGTAACTAAGATAGAAAACAAATATGTTGCAGATAAATATTTCATTGATTTAGATAAGAGTGAAGCGTGGAAATTAATATCTACTAGTAATCTACAAAAATATGAAAATATTCAATACAAATTTGTAAAATATATTAAGTAGGTGTACAGATTGAGAAAAGAAACTGTAATTAATAAGATATCTAATGCATTATACGAGAATAGGGGAGTAATCTTTGTTGGTAGTGGAATATCGGTTTTATCAACTAAAGTTGATTGGTTTAACTTACTTAAACCACTATCAGATGATTTAAACATAGTAATTGATAATGAACATGATGACCTTCCGTTGATAGCGCAATATATTGTTAATGAACACACTGGAAACCGAGGGCCTTTAATAAATACAATATCTAAAGCTTTTAATAAAAACTTCCACTAAACAAATATCATAAGGCACTTTCAACTACTAAAGTATCTACAATATGGACAACCAACTATGATACTCTGCTGGAAAGAGCTTTTTCCGATTTTCTGGTTGACGTTAAAGTTAATGACGATGCAATTTCTAGACATGTAATTAATTCTGATGTTGAAATTTTAAAGATACATGGATGTATATCCAGATCACATCATGATGAGATAATAATTACCCAAGAAGATTACGAAGATTTTTTAGAAAATAAACCTGCAATATCTCAAAGATTATGTAATGATTTACTGAAAAAGTCATTTTTGTTTATTGGATACAGCTATAGGGATCCAAATATTAGAAATATTATGATTACCGCAAGAAGATTAGCTAAAAAATCTACTCAAGAACATTATTTAATAATGCTTAAACCTAAAGATAACAATGAAGTAATTCTTAAGGAAAAGGAAAGAAGACTCGAGTTATGGTGTAAGGACTTAAAGAGGCTAGGTATTACAACGTTACTAATCGATAATTATGATGAATTTGAAAAGGTACTATTCAAAATTAGTCAAAAGTCAAGAGGAAGGACTGTGTATGTAACAGGTTCTCATGAGCAAGGGAGCCAGATTGCACAACGTTTAGGAACTCTACTCGCTTAAGAGAAAGAAATAACTTTAATTAGTGGACAGTCATCTGGCATTGGTTCAGACGTCGTTTCTGCCTTTACAGAGGAATGTATAACAGGTCAAGATGATATTAACAACAGACTTCAGATATCAGAGCAAAACTCATGAACGCGACACAAGTTGTTATAGCATTTAACGGAGGGATGGGATCTGAAGCAGAAATAGAAATTGCTAAAAGTAGAAATTGCAGAATTATACCGGTAACGCAATGTAATAATGATTTACAAAACAAGGTAATTAAAAAAATACTTGATGATCAAGAGATCATGGCGTATTTAAATCAAATAGACCATGGATACTATGAAAAATTGATGGTTGGTACTGTTTCGGCGGAGGATATATTATCATGCATAAAGAAGATGTTGGAATAGGAAGTTCAAAAAGTAAAGTAGTTCAATTAAAAAGCAAATGCGGTTATATTGAAGCAGGACTAGGAAAGAAAACTTTAGTTAATAGTTTAATAGGATTTAACCTTAAAAATGAATATGAATATGAATATGAGCTGGAGAAATTGGGTTCTATAAACAACTTAGTTGAAAAACCTGATATTATTACTGACCTTTCTACCATAAAGATATGTAAAACTGATGCTTTATGGTATAAAGTTGCTAATGAAACACATTGTATCGCAGCTACACTACCGGCTTATTTGGTTAAAACACAAAATAACATAATAGGTGTTAACGAACTATTGGAAATAATTATTGAGCAAATGGAGAACGGGGTTGGTTTAATCACGATTCACCCCACCGCAAACAAGGAAATTTTTGACGAGTCAAGAAAAAGAATGGTACCAATTACCTCGCGCGGTGGAGGGATAGTGATAAAAGATTTAATTGCAAAAGAGTTCAAGGATGAGAATGTATATTTAAAAATATTGCCTCAGATTATATCGCATGCACGAAAGCATGGAGTAGTTCTGAGTATTGGCACGACATTTAGATCAGGAAATATTTTCGATAGTAATGATAAAGCACAGGGAATGGAAATAGAACTGCAAATATCATTAGCTAAAGAGATTTCACAGTACGATGTAGGTGTAATTATAGAATCCCCTGGTCATGCAAGACCTAGAGATATAAAAGAAATTTCAAGGATACTAAGAAGAACAGGTTTTACAGTCATGCCACTTGGGCCTATACCTACAGATGCTGCAGCAGGCATGGATCATGTTGCTAGTGTTATTGGGGCCACCATTATGGGATTAAAAGGTTGTGCCCATATATTGGCTGCTGTAACACGGGAAGAGCATACGGGAGGACGACCTACTATAGAGTCCACTATAGAGGCTATAAAAGCGGCTAGAATTGCTGCTCACATTATTGACATTCATAATAATAATGACACTGTCATAGACATGGAAATTGCACAATCTAGAGCCAAATCTAATACTTGTGTTTTTGGGAAGGATACAGAGTATTGTGATAGGTGTAAAGAATTATGTCCACTTATGATACGATAGTTTCCCTAATTCTGTTTATTACTTATACGCGGTGGAGGGGGGCTGTTCGGTATTGGATTACTTTATGGGCAACGAATAATAGTGATCTAATCGTTAGAAATATTGAATGATACTAATATATGCTAGATCGTTTCTAAACTTTTTTGAGCATCGTACCTGCCAGCGAGCTCAGTGGGAGATTCGTTCTTTAGCGGAAAAGATGTTGGAGTTGGTTCGTGTTGTCGCTCCCAATCTTTTTAGTGAGTCTGGCCCAACTTGCCTAACTCAAGGAGTCTGTCGTCAAGGAAAGTATAGTTGTGGGAGAATGAAAACCCTAGAAGGGAAGTAGTGAACGACTTTGAACGAGGAAATTGTTTACGGAAAGAATCCCGTTTTGGAACTCTTAAAAAGCGGAAAACCCATTAACAAAGTGCTCTTTGTAACGGAAGGACCAAGTGGGCGGAATCAAGAAATCATTTCGTTATTACAGGAACGGAGCATACCTTATCAATTTGTGGACCGTCAGACCCTTGATCGTTTAACGAACCGAGAGCGCCACCAGGGAATGCTTGCTTATGTTGCAGCGCGGGAGTATGCTAGCGTAGAGGATATTCTTGCTTTGGCTGAGGAGAGACAAGAAGCCCCTTTTATCTTGATGTTGGATGAGATCGAAGACCCTCATAATTTAGGAGCGTTGCTGAGGACGGTGGACGCTGTCGGAGCCCATGGGGTGATAATTCCCAAAAGACGCAGCGTTGCCTTGACAGGTACAGTGGCTAAAACCTCTGCTGGGGCTGTAGAGCATGTACTGGTAGCACGTGTGAGCAATCTAGTCCAAACTTTACAAGATCTGAAGAAGAAGGGGTGCTGGGTGTCTGGGGCCGAAGCGGGAGGAAAAGAAGCTTTCGCAGCCGACCTCACAGGTTCAAGGGTTATTGTCATTGGCAGTGAAGGAAAAGGAATAAGCCGTTTACTGCGAGAAAATTGTGATGAGCTTGTCAGTCTCCCGATGAGAGGCAAGGTCAGTTCGCTAAACGCTAGTGTTGCAGGGTCCGTCATGCTTTATGAAGTTCTTCGGCAGCGGACAAATTCGAAGCACGATACACGAGGCACGAAGCACGACGAGTGAAAATCGAGGTATAAAAAACGATGCGCGAGCCGAATATAGGACTTGTTATTTGCAGATTCTGAAAGCTTTGCTTTCATTCAATTTCGGACCTCGGGCCTCGGACTTCGTGCATCGTATCTTGAACTTCGCGCCTCGAGCCTCGCGTAACCGACAGAACAACCAAAACTTCGCCTTGACGCTTTTCTTTAGGGTCGAGTATAATGAGAATGTTCTCGTGGACAAGGGCGAGCGAGATTTGCGTCTACTTCATGACGACATTGTAGGGGGGATCAACTTGACTCTTCAAGCCCAATCAGAGCTAATGGAGTACGAAAGCATCGATGTGATAGTGGATGAACAGGTGGTTGAGCTTGCTAAGGAGGGCGACGCTACAGCACTGGAGTACCTAATCAACAAATATAAACATTTTGTTAGGGCCAAAGCGCGTTCATATTTTCTGATTGGAGCCGATCGTGAAGATATTATCCAAGAGGGTATGATCGGACTTTATAAGGCTATTCGAGATTATCGAGGCGACAAACTTTCTTCCTTTCGAGCTTTCGCCGAATTATGTATTACACGTCAGATTATTACGGCGATCAAAACGGCAACTCGACAAAAACACATTCCTCTTAATTCATATGTTTCGTTAAATAAGCCCATCTACGACGAAGATTCTGATCGGACTCTTCTCGATGTAATCTCAGGAACCCGAATTACAGACCCTGAAGAACTTATTATTAGTCGGGAAGAATTCGACGACATTGAGGAAAAGATGGGGGAGATTCTCAGTTCTTTGGAATGGAAAGTGCTGATGTCCTATTTGGAAGGGAAATCCTATCAGGAGATTGCTGTTGACCTCAGGAGACATGTAAAATCGATCGATAACGCATTGCAGAGGGTTAAAAGAAAGCTTGAACGCTACTTAGAACGCCGTGATGGATAATTTTACATATGTCCTCACAGATTAAACGCTTGCATTAGGCCAAAGGAAATGGTAAACTACATAAGTGCCTTGCGATGATAGGTGATTAAGGCACAGTGTGAAATGCCGACGTAGCTCAATTGGTAGAGCAACTGATTTGTAATCAGTAGGTTGCGGGTTCGAGTCCCATCGTTGGCTCCATTGAATTTATTTAAAGATTTTATGTAACGTCGCGGGGTGGAGCAGCGGTAGCTCGTCGGGCTCATAACCCGAAGGTCGTCGGTTCAAATCCGGC
>LOEW01000303.1 GCA_001516045.1 Desulfosporosinus sp. BRH_c37 | reverse complement strand
TGGTATTCAATTGAACCATAGTGCAGACTCTCGGGGGCATCCGTTATACCGGCACCATACTACATAAGTATGCACAGATTTGTCGTTCTTACGGCAAAGGGCTACATCGTACTCCAAAAACCGCTTCAAGTCTTCGGGACTTTTCGTGCTTTGAAATTCCAAGTGCAAGTAACTGTCGTCAGCAAGATAAAAAACAAAATCCATAGTTTTCTCTTGCACTGTGATCGTGGGCAAATTGGCAGGCTCAGCTCGTACAATAGGTGCTGTATTGATATCGTAAAAATCTAAAACCCTGTTAGCAAATATTTCGGTCAAGGATTTAAAAATGATATCTTTATGTTGATAGGGTATCTCAGTCTTTCCCAAATACATGATCCCTCTCTTTTTCCCCTTCGTCGATATAGTACTAACTCCATTCTTTTATAGATTATATCATTTTTCAACGATTGCGAGTAGCAGTGTTGTGAATCAATTTTTGAAGAGCCCGCTATGGGAAATCCGCGTTCAGTGGGGTTCGACCACCAACCGAGCATAGCAACAAACTGAAAACTAGATAAATCGAGAGGAATCAAGAGAAATACAAGCAAGATCTCATCCATCCCTGATGTTATTGGCCTATAGGGTTCAGTAACAATTTGTCGAATCCTAAGGGGAGCATACACAGACCCCGGGGGGTGCGAGCGGAGGAAGCTCCCTCGATTATTTATCCTCGGCGGACTTCATCCGAGGGGCGAAACGTACCCGTGATGGTGATTTCTTGTCCAGTATTTAATATTTCTGCCACAATTCCAGCAGGTTCAGTAAGGTCGCTTATTGTAAAAGCCAGTGGTTGTAAATCTAATCCGTAATCCGCCGCTTGTAAAAACAAGAGCCTAAACCTTTCAATAGGCTCCATCCCAATAAAGTCGTCTGAAAAAACCGCCAAATCAAGGTCACTATCGTTAGAAAATTGTCCTTTGGCATATGAACCGAAAAGTATAACCTTATCAATTTTAATCTGATTGCCAACTCTTTGCAGATAATCAGATATTATTTCTTGAATTGGCTGAGGGACTGAAGCCATACAAACACCTCCTCAGTCTTATTAAGCACCTCATTTGCTCTTGTTTCAGTAATATTTGAGGATAGCTGTCGTTTATAATCAGGATATCTTTCGGCAATGTAATAAAACAGCAGATCTGAAAAGAAAGGTTTATATTCCTGCGCTTGATCAAATACTTCATTTCCAGTTTCATATTCAAATTGTTCCACTTCCATTAACTCCTTGAAAATCAACCAGATATTATGAGTTCGAGCCGGTTCTCGATCAATGTATAAAGTTACTGTGGAAGCAACATGCAATAGCCAACCTCTCGGAGGATGTGGTTATCTGGGATAAGCATTCTTAACGGTTAGATTGAACAGCCACTAGCTTAGGATGTACTAGCTAGTGGCTGTATTAATAGTCGAATTGAGCAAATTCGAGTCGCCAAATATATTCCTCGTCATCGAGTCCGAATTGAACAATTCTGTCGGCTCTTCAACATCAGGGCAAGTTCTATATAGCTCCAATGGGTCAAGGTCTATACATTCAGTTTCGTCATAATTTCCCTTCAGATCCCAAGCTAAGGTATTGTTTAAAACTCTACAGGTATTAATGAACTTTACCTTATCTTTTAGTAATGCAAAAACGCCCTTACCTATTAACTCTTTTGCATCAAATAACTTAATTCGACCATCATCAAAGTAAATAAAGACTTTAAAATCTTCTGTGGGTATAACTTGGATGACTTCAGGATAATATTCCATAACTTATTTCACCTCTATACAAGTGGTGCTATTTTATTCAGTGACTCTAATGCCTTTGCTAATTCCCAATTTTGCATAAGCTCATCTCTATGAATTTCAGTCCATGCGAGAACGAGTTTTAACTGTCTTTTGGGTAGTCCGCCTTGGAGAATTATTCCATGAATAATATCAATTAAAGCGTGATTTCCATTATACTCCGCATGAAAATGGGGCGGAACATGATCATTCCAATTCATAGTTATTCTAATACCGTAAAACAAGCTTATTTCAGGCATCGCCTCACCTCCAGCTTATATACATATTATACCACTCTAATTATCCCGCGTCACGTAACGTAGGGAGAAAAGGGCGATTGTGTTTTAGAGATTGGGGATCGGACTTTGTAACTTTGATTTTTCCGTCAAAAAGGTTGATTTTGTGGATGCATATATTGCGGCACATGCAAAAGCCAACTCTCCAGAGGATGTGATTACATGGGATAAGCACTATAAGCGTTTAGATATTTGTCATGACAGACCAGGAAATTGGTAGCAGCGATAAATCAAGATAAATCAAGTGGAAAGCAACCAATGATTTCACCGATGCCGAAATATTATTCCTAATTTACTCCTAATGTAAATGCCAGAAAACATCGATATGTTTATTAGGGGTGTGTAGTAGAGAACCCTTACCCGACCGGCCGGAGGGCGAAGATCTCTACTGACAGCTTACACGTGAAATGCACGGGCAAGGATGCCTGGCATGAAAATCAAGGAGGAATATATTCTATGATTATCAACCATAACATGGCGTCTCTCAACACTTATAACAAATTGAGTTCCAACAACTCTAATACCGCGAAATCCCTCGAAAAACTGTCTTCCGGTCTACGGATCAACAGAGCCGGGGACGATGCTGCTGGTCTGGCGATCAGTGAAAAAATGCGCGGTCAAATCCGCGGCTTAGACCAAGCAGTTCGTAATGCCCAAGATGGTATTTCCCTAATCCAGACAGCTGAAGGTTCCTTAAGTGAAACCCAAAGCATTCTGCAAAGAATGAAAGAACTTGCCACCCAGGCCTCCAGTGATACTAACGTTACAAGCGACCGGGCCGAGATTCAGAAGGAAATGAATCAGCTGTCTTCTGAAATCAACCGGATCGGAAATACAACAGAGTTCAATACCCAAAAGCTCCTAAAAGGAATCACAGCAGCAGTCGTTTCGACAGACTTAGGCAAGACTACGCTTAAAAACGGTATAGCTGGTATAGCAGCAGGAGCATTGTCTACTCTTAACGTTGACTCTGCAAGTGTCGCAGAAGTGGATTCCAAGGCAACTGTCCAGGCATCCAGAGCAGCAGCTACAGGGTCGGCATCTCCGATGACAACAGTAAATACGAGTATCAAGGGAGCTGCTTCCGCAGTAACCTTAGCCAATGGTGTTGTATTTAATTCAAAGACTAATAGCGCAGAACTTAACGGCAGGAATATTGTTATTGAACAAAATGCCGCAGCAGGAACAGATACCACTGTTGCTTACGCCAATGGCACCTATACCTTTACCGTTGGTCAAACTTCTGGCGGAGCATCCAAAGCCACCAACCGGGGAGAATTATATAATGAACTGAGTTCGGCCTTGGTGAATGGAACAAGTGATGCTACTCAGAATGCAGAAATCGCCAAGTTAGCCCTGAAAGTCCCGACCGGTACGGATACTACTGTTACAGCCGTGGGAGCAAGCGGTACTATGGCCAATGGACGCGCTGAAACTAAAGGGGTATTTGAGTTTAGACTAACTGACAGATTTGAAGAAGCCGGGGACACGATCACTATCGATGGGCAAACTTTTACCTCGGTTTTAAACAATGCTGATGCTGCCAAAGGTCAATTTTCTGTTGGTACTCAAACACAAATTACTGGTGGGAAAGCAGTTAAAGCTACTGCTGTTGATTTTACTTCAGGTACAGGTACTCCAGTAACTGGTACAGTAACCATCAATATTGCTGGTCGGGATTTTACAATAAGTAATGCATCATTAGATGCCATTAGCGATGCAGGTGGTTCTTTAACTGATCGGTTAAGCGGCATCAGGAATGCAACTGATATAAACGGTATCAAACTCAGCGACGTGGCAACTGTGCAAGAGCAGGCCAATGCTTCCGGTACCCTTCTTGGAAAAATTCAAATTGTGGCCAAGGAGTCCCAGTCGGCAGCAATTACTTGGACTACAAACGGTGATATTGCCAACAGGCAGATCATCAATGAAGCCTTTGGCATGAACACCATAGCAAAGCTTACTGCTAATGATGCGGTTGAACCGGCAGCTGACCTTGACGGCGTTAAGGCAGCATGGGATACAGGCAATATCAATGTGTCTACATTAGCAACTAATGACAATGCAACGTATACGTTTAATGGAGTAACGGTATTGGTGCATGCTACTAATGCAGCTGGCGTCACAGCAGCCTCAGGTGTGCTCGGCAATGCACTTAACTTTGTTGATACATCTCTTCAAGCAGGTGATGCAAAGGCAAAAATAATGGTCCTGAGTAATTCTACTGTACACATGTATTTTGCCGCTTCAGGAACAGCAAATCTAAAATCTGCTTCGTTTGCAGATAACCTTGCTACAGCATTCAATGCAGCTAAATACTATAAGGGAGCTAGCGGTGTTAATGCAAGTGGTGGTATCGGAGCACTTGCAAATATTACTGTTGAAAACCAAGATGGGACTTATGTAGCTTCAGGTGGTGGAGTTTCAGGTGCTAACTTAGGCAGAGTGGTATTTACAGATGCTGAAAGTTCAGGAGATAATAATAATGCACTAAGTATAACGACGACTGCAGCGGCCAATAAAGGAGCATTCGTGAATTCTTCAGGGCTTTTACAACATCAGGCTGTCTGGGATTCCGGCGACTTAACAATGACAACCGCAGTTGGTGATACCAAGACCTTAACCTTTGGGGAAGTGACAGTAAACATTACAGCCGTGACCAATGCCTCTGGTCTTGTTGGTTCTGGTGCTGCCGGAGCTGGCTTAATGAAATATACTGTGAGTGGCAATTCAATTAATATAACGTTTAACGCAAGTGGCGCTACCTCATCTGGAACAACTGGAACTTTTGCGACTCAGCTTGCAAAAACTATAGATGCTGCCAAAGGGTTAGTAACATCACTAGAATTTAATGACTTCACATATTCGGGTGGAAATGGTACGAGTTCAGGAGTTGGAACAGGGCATTTAAGAATTACAAGAGATTCCGGTGAAGCACTGCAAAGTACCTATGAAATGGGCGGTACACTTAGCCTGACGTATAATGGAGCTTTGGCGCAACGCTCAACCGGTGACGGTCGGAATGGGATGATTGGCACTGACAGTATTTCAAATGGTACCACAGTGTCCTTTATAGTGGATGGACGTGAATTTAAGATCTCCAATGCCGACCTCAAAGCAGCATTTAATGAAAGTACTAGTGCCAACCAACCGGCAAATGTCTTAGATCTGATCAGCAATCGCGCGTTGGATACCAACGGTAATGCTTTATCTACTGCTGCATCAGTTACCTTAGACGCTGACAACAAGGTGATTTTCACATCCCTGACGGAGGGCTCGGATTCAAAAGTGGAATTCAAGGTCAATAGCTCAGGTGCTATTGGTAATGATGCTCAGGTAAAGAGAGCATTCGGAATCTCTAATGCTACTGCCAGTGATGGAGGAGAGAGTACTGTATTTGAAAACCTTACCACAGCCAGTCAGTCAGAAAGCCTTATCAAAGCAATCAATGCCAATGCGACTCTTGGTACCAGATTCGATGCTACGAGGGTTAATGAAATTGTTACCATGACAGAGAAGCAGGATCAGGCTACGGGCACCAGTCTCACCTCTCCCGTAGTTGCCGGAGCGGGGAGCGACGATAAGCTTATTCTTACAAATACCAATGGACAAAACTTTAAGACAATTACAATTCAGCAGTCTGTTCAGCAAACCATAGCAGTTGCTGCTAAGACCAATTTACTTGATAGTTTGCAATTGGCGGCCGCCAGTGGAGGAACAGAGCTTAATGGTATGAAAGTCGTTTTCTCGTCGTCGGGTTTGACAAATACTGCTGCGGCAAATTCGCTAACAGCTACCTTTGATGCTAAGACATTTACTATGACTGTAGCCGGTAATATCACAGCTTCAGGTGGTAACACAGGTGCATTAATTTCGACCGCAATTAGCACTGCCATCAATAGTGAACTTACGGCTAAGGGCTTTGCTGCTACAACAACTGTTGCAGCAAATGGTGCAAAAGCTGGTAATGATGCGGGGATTATGACTGCTTTACAGGGTAAGACCATAGAATTTGGCAAAGCGAACGATGCCAATGCTGTCATGGGTAAGATCGCCATTGCCAGCGGTAATATATTGGCCGTTTCTCAGACCAACGGGAATCTTACGATTAACCTTGCCAATGCCAGTGAATTTAAGAATACGGCAAACAATATCCAACAGCTGGTGCAGGCTCTTGGTACCACCGGTTATACAGCAGGTATTGATTTCTCCAAGTATGAGTTTGGGACTTCAGGTAATTGGGATACCCAAACAACCGGTAACTCGATTAAAAAAGATACCAGTGCATTAGTCGGCGGTACAATGGAGACGAAGGGTTCTTACTCCTTTGATGTTACTACACTTATGAAAGCAGGAGATCTTGTAGACTTAGCTGGGAAAACCTTTAGGGCAGTAGCCAAGAATCCAAACGTTGCCAATAACGAATTCCTAATCGAAGCAGGAGATACTCTGGCAGATCAGGCAGTAAAACTGGCTGATGCTGTTAGCGTAACATTTACAGACTATACAGTTGGAACGTTGGGTTCAAAAGTGACACTCACAGAAAATGTTGCTGATGGCAATGACCTCAGTTCTACAGACTTGGCTGTCCGCGCCACCGGGACACAGGGTGAGTACTCAGTAGCAGCTGACACAGTTCTTGTCAATGGAGCTAAGTTTGTCCTTGATGGCGAAGAAATCTCTGTATCCAATAAAAATGCCAATGTTGGTTACAGCAACGGTACTGCCATTAAAGCAGCGGCCTCAGTTGCTGATCAGACTCAGGCTCTGGCAGATGCTATTAACACTAACGCCAATCTTAAGACCAAGTATACCGCTTCGGTGGCAGTTGACGGCAGCCTTAAGCTCCAACAGACAGAGCTAAATTCTTCAGCGACAGCTCCTGTCGCTGCTACCAAGAGCACAGATCAAGGAAACTTTACTTCCACCTTCCAAGTAGGTGCCAATAGCGGTCAGAGCATGACCATTGATATCCAAGATATGCGTTCCGTAAGTTTATCGATCACAGGCAATGGTTCTAACGCGACGGTTCAAGCAAGCAACGGTGCAGTTGCCACCTATTTGACAACCTCTACGGTTAATAACGGAACTACCAATAATAATGTCGAGTTTGCTCTGGATGTATCTACCTATGATAAAGCAACAGCAGCTGTCGGCATTTTGGATGACGCTATTACTGCCGTATCCGCTCAAAGATCACAGCTTGGTGCTTTCCAGAACAGGTTAGAGCATACCATCACCAACCTGGGAACTTCTTCCGAAAACCTGACCGGTGCAGAATCTCGTATTCGTGATGTTGACATGGCCAAAGAGATGATGAACTTCCAAAAGAACAACATCCTTGCCCAAGCCGCTACCGCGATGCTGGCTCAAGCCAACCAACAACCCCAGGGTGTTCTCCAGTTACTCCGTTAATAAATCTCAAACATCTTTTAGTTTTTTCCAAGGGGCCAGGAGCACAAGCTCCTGGCTCTTGTATATTCGGAGAATCAGTAACACTGTCAGGAGGAAGTTGAAGGCCGGTAAAGTCTAATAAACGAATTGTTAGTTTGTAATTTGTGGAAAACAGTAAAATATCCTTCAGCTTTAGCTGTTTATCGTCGATAAATAGAGTAGAAATATATTTGGATTAACCAGCGGGAAACCTTCACGCAAATACTTGAATAACCAACAATTCATAAAGTGAGGACGACGAAGATGGATAAAAAATCAATGGTTCCAGTAAATCCAACCTATCACGAAGTAATAAATGATTTTGCCAAACGATGGGAAAAAGAGCAGAGTGAACGCTACCTGGAATACAGAAAGAAGTGGGCTAATAATCCTAAGAACTTTGTCCTGGAAGATGGACCCTTACATTTGGATATTGAGCCCACTAATGCCTGCGATCTAAAATGTCCGATGTGTCCAAGAACTCTTCTGCTGGCCGATCAAGATAAAAGTAAGAAGTTCAAAATTGGCAATATGCCTATTGATACATACAAGCGAATTATTGACGAAGCAGTCGAGATTGGGGTTTACTCTGTCAAACTAAATTATATGGGCGAACCCCTGGTACACCCACAAATTGTAGATATGGTCAAATACGCTAAAGATAAAGGCATTGTAGATGTGATGTTTAATACCAATGCTAACTTGCTTAATGAAGATCTATCAAAAAAGCTTATTGAGGCTGGTCTTGATAAAATATTTTTCTCGTTCGACTCACCTATAAAGGAAAAATACGAAGAAATCAGGGTTGGTGCGAACTTTGATAAAACCCTGGCAAATATCAAATACATGGTAGCTTTACGCAACGAGTTAGGCTTAATTTCCCCTTTGACAAGAGTCTCAATGGTTCTTATGGAGGATAATAAGGCAGACTTTGATGAGTTTGTCAAATTGTTTAGAGATATCGTTGATATTGTAGCTTATGTTGAGTATCAAAACCCTGTACGGGAAAAGAAAACTCAGATTAATGAAGGCTTTGCTTGCAGTCAGCTTTGGCAAAGAATGTTTATACTCTGGGATGGGGACGTTATTCCTTGTTGCAATGATGAGGAGAGGCAGTGTCTAATGGGAAATATTCATCAAAATAGCATCAAAGAAATATGGAACAACGAAAAGTATGTTCAAACAAGGGAGAAGCATAGAACAGGCAGATATTATGATATAGAGATTTGCAGTACGTGTAACTTACCGCTAAACAGCCACGATGGAAATATCTAATTAGTCGTGGCATAGATGCTTTGGAGGGGATAATGGATGATAATTACTCTTAGGGATAGTGAGCTCACCTTAGAAAATACCCCTGAAGCTGTTCGAGAACTACTTCAGATGATTGATAACATTAGAGAAACTGAAAACTGTTCGCTTAACTGTATGATTGTAAATGGTTTGGAGATCTTCGATGATTATGAAGACTATCTACTTGACCGCCTAAGTCAGGTCGAAACAATACAGGTATCTACTCAAACCCACAAGGAATCGCTTGACGACGCTTTGCTTTCAGCGTTAGGATATTTAGATCGTGCCTTACCGTTTATCAAAGAGCTAGCCTCTGAATTTTATAGGGGGGCAAGTGCCGAAACCTGGGAAAAATTCCAACAATTATTGGAGGCCATGCAATGGTTGGGGGAATTTATCAATAAGATGGAAGAGGGTAAGCATCTTTTTGCAAGTTGGAAATCTAACTTTTCTGTTTCATTCAATTTTAGTGAGATTGTTAATAATCTAAACCAAGCTATTAATAATTCCGATTTAATCTTAATTGGTGATACCTTGAAATATGAGTTTGTGCCTTTGCTGGATACCCTTAGGATGGATATTCAGAGAACTGTCGATTCTGAGGTGGTAAGAAATGATCTTAACTGATAATGCAAAAATTCTAAAAAAGAGATTTCCAGCCATATGGAACATGGTCGAAGATCTGGACGAAAATACTTTAGACGAAAGCGTAGAAGTAGTTTCCAGTAAAAGCGGAGACCCTACGCTGATACTTCGACGTGACGGACAAGAAGCCTACTTGCACAGTAGGTATGACCCTCTGCAAGAGGCTCAAGACCTTATGAGCCGCTATGATGACGTGCAAGGATATCAACATGTCGTTTTTTATGGTATAGGCTTGGGTTATCATATCGAAGAATTTATGCGCAGACACCCAGAATTCACCTTTTCGCTTTATGATCCAAACCTTTCGATTTTAATGAAATATCTTTCCAACAAATCCATGCAATCATTACCACTAAAGAACCTGGCCCACATCTATGTTGAGAATAGATTAGCAGATATACCTGTAAATGTGGATCATATCCTGAATATGTTTGTTACCAAGAAATTACTGCTTATTTCTTTGCCGTCCTATGAAAGACTTTTCCGAGAACCTTATAACCGTTTCTCTGAGTTCTTCAGAAAAGTTTTATCAAACAAAAGTTTTATACTCAATGTTAGCAATTTTTTTGAAAAACGCTGGATAGTTAACAGCCTAATGAACCTTCCAGTTATAGCACGAACTCCTAATCTGCTTAAGGATGTAAATAAAGATTTCTTTAAAGATAAGCCGGCAGTAATAGTGGCGGCAGGTCCCTCTCTTTATGAAGATATTGAAGAGATTCGTAGAATTCGGGAGAACGGGTTGGCTTATGTATTCTCAGTCGGTTGGGGTGTGGATTCTTTATTGGCTCATGGCGTTCAGCCTCACGCTGCTTTTACATATGATCCCCAGGAAATAAACAGAAAACCGTATGATAAGATGGCGAGCCGAGGTATAACTAGTATTCCTTTGGTTTTCGGTACTAGTGTTGGATTTGAAACTCTTCTCACTTATCAAGGACCAAAATTGCATTTCATTACAAGCAGAGATACTACTACTACGAACCTGTTGAAAGATAAAAAGGGTATGGAGCTGGAAAAGATAACTGATGCTCCGTCCATAGCAGTAATGACTTTACAAATACTGATTAGTTTAGGATGTAATCCAATATTTTTAGCAGGTCAAAATTTAGCTTATCGTAACGGTAGCATACAATCAAAGGGTACTCAAGATGGACGTTATGATGCAGCGCCGGAGGCTGTATTTCAAAATGCCATAGAAACGGAAGATGTATTTGGCAATAAAACTATAACCAGTGAGTTATTTCTCAAAATGAAAGAAGAGTTTGAAGTTTATACTCAACAGTATAAAAATGTCGAAATTGTTAATACAACCAAGGGCGGTGCAAAAATTGCGGGTACAAAATTTGAGCCCATTGAAGAGGTAATTGAGAATCGCTTAACCAAGCGGATCGTTAACGATTCCTGGTTTGAAGCAGAGAATGATTATGATTTGGATTATCTTTCTCGGCAAATAAGTTCATTGCATTTAGAAAAAGGTAACCTTCAATCTCAAATTAATAGCCTATTTGGTATCTTTAAGAAAATGGAATCTATGATTAATAATAAAAGTTACTATGACTTAGAAAGGATATATCTGAAATTAGATAAAGCTTTTAATAAGTTAAAGAAGAGTAATCTTTATAAATTTTTACTAGAGCCTATGAATTGCGTTCAGTACGAGCTTTTTAGCGGTCAATTGACTGCTGTTCGTTTTGAAAAGGATCAAGTGCTTAAAGCTGGAAAGGTTTTGGATATATTTAAGAAATATCTAGCATTGTTAGCACTGGATTTGCACAATATTAATCCTATACTGACAATGCTTGAAGAAGGTTTGCGCTGCTACAGAACTGATTCATTAAGCTATTTACAAGATGAAGTTTCCGCCGGCAAGGAGAGTGAAACCGTTCAACAAAAGCTGAACATCGAGACTTCAGTAACGGACTTTACCCCCACCGAAGCAGAGTTCGGGGCATCACCCCCACTTCCACTTGAAGAAGCGGAAGTCTCACAATTGGATGAGTCAAGGGATAAATGGCGAAGGTGGGATGATAACCCAGCTTACGGGGAAGTATTCTATAAACGGGCTACCGGGCAATTACCAGAAATGGAAAGCAGCAAAAAAATTGCGAGTATGCTTAAAGAAGTAATAAGATCCCAAGATACGCTCTTGGACGTTGGTTGTGGAGCAGGGCATTATTTACGCAGCTTGCAGCAGGCAATTCAAGTCGATTTTTATTATACTGGTCTAGATCCTACAGCCGAGTATATCCGGCTGGCGCGTGAAGCATTCTCTCTAAATGAAGCGAATTTTGTTATTGGAGATATATATAAGTTACCATTTACCGACAACTCATTTGATATTGTGATGTGTAATAATGTTTTGCTTCACTTACCTTCAATCGAAAAACCATTAGACGAACTTCTACGTGTGGCTAAAAGGAAACTAATCATTCGTACGCTGTGCGGAGACAGAACTTATATAATTAAAGATGTTGATCCTTCGAATGAGGAATACAATGATGAAGGCGAACCATCAGCATTTACGTACTTCAATATTTACAGTAAGTTCTATCTGGAAAGGGTTCTTTCTCAAAATAAAAAAATACAGTCATTTAGTATTAAACCGGATAGTGAGATAAATATTGATGCTATCAGAAATTCGGAGATTATGCCTGATGCGCATAATGTTACGAAGGCAGTTGAGGGTAAACTTGTTAACGGTTATATTTTACAACCATGGTCAATTGTAGAGATTAATGTAATTGGTTGCGATGAAGGGTCGGAGCAGTAGTGGCTATAAAGTCGAAGAGCGTATTAGTAACCGGTGCGGACGGTTTTATTGGGAGCCACCTTACAGAGGCATTAGTTAGAGCCGGAAATAGGGTGAGAGCATTTGTCTACTATAATTCGTTTAACTCTTGGGGGTGGCTGGACGGAATTGACCAATCGATTAAATCAGAAATTGAGGTTATTGCCGGCGATATCAGGGATCCCTATGGAGTTAAATCCGTTATGAAGGACATTGACATGGTTTTCAATTTAGCTGCCTTGATTGCAATTCCGTATTCTTATCACTCTCCGGAAACTTACATTGATACTAATGTTAAAGGTGCCTTAAATATTGTTCAGGCTGCCAGGGAACTTGGAACAGCTAAAGTTATTCAGACTTCAACTAGCGAGGTATACGGAACTGCTAAGTTTGTTCCAATCACAGAAGAACATCCACTTCAGGCTCAGTCCCCTTATTCTGCTTCCAAAATTAGTGCCGACCAAATTGCTTTGTCTTTCTATAATTCGTTTAAGACTCCTGTCGCTATAATCCGCCCTTTTAACACTTATGGTCCAAGGCAATCTGCCAGGGCGATAATCCCTACGGTAATTAGTCAGATAGTTAGTGGATTAAGACGGATCAAATTGGGTGCACTAGAACCGACAAGAGATTTTAATTATATTGAGGACACTGTGCGTGGGTTCTTAGCAGTAGGGGATAACGATTCGTCCATTGGTGAGGTCATTAATATAGGCAGCAACTTTGAAATCTCCATTGGAAAGCTCGTTCAGTTGATAGCAGAGGTCATGGAAACGGAAATAGAATTAGAACAAGATCAACAGCGCTTCCGTCCAGTCAAGAGTGAAGTGGAACGGCTGTGGGCCGATAATTCCAAGGCTAAGAAGCTTCTGAATTGGGAACCTAAGTATGCCGGAATAGAGGGCTTAAAGAGGGGGCTGAAGGATACGGCTGAGTGGTTTAGTGTCCCTGAAAATATGCAGCACTATAAAGTCGGTATCTATAACATATGAGAAAGATAAATAACAACGAGGTAATTGAGGCGCTGAGAAGCTGTCTGCCATATGGCGTGATTGGCTTGCATGAACCAACATTTGCTGGGAATGAATGGAAATATGTTCAAGAGTGTCTGGACACGGGGTGGGTATCTTCAGCGGGTGAGTTTGTGGGAAGATTTGAAAAGGAATTAGCTGGGTTTACCGGAGTGAAAAAAGCTGTCGCTGTTGTAAATGGTACATCAGCTCTTCATATTGCCCTTAAATTAGCTGGGGTGCAGCCGAATGACGAAGTGCTGGTTCCTGACCTAACCTTTGTGGCTACTGCGAATGCAATTACTTATTGCGGGGCCATTCCTCATTTTGTTGATTCTGAAGAAAAGACTTTGGGAGTGGACCAGAATAAACTTAGAATCTGGCTAAATCAAATATCCAAACCCCGGAATGGAGAGTGTTTTAACAGTCTAACCGGACGACGTATAAAGGCCCTTATTGTCATGCATACGTTTGGTCATCCTGTTGATTTAGATCCGTTGCTGGCTCTTTGTCTGGAGTTTGACCTGGAGTTAATTGAGGATGCAGCCGAATCGCTGGGTTCCTATTACAAGGGAAGCCATACAGGAAATCGGGGAAGACTTGCCATACTTAGTTTTAATGGCAATAAAATTGTTACTACGGGCGGAGGCGGCGCGATTTTGACCAATGATGAGGAGTTGGCTGCCAGGGCAAAACATATAACTACGACCGCGAAAGTTCCTCACCCTTGGAAGTATGATCATGATCAGGTAGGGTATAATTATCGTCTGCCGAACATAAACGCAGCCCTCGGATGCGCCCAGCTGGAACAGCTACCGGATTTCCTGAGGAGGAAACGTCAATTAGCAGAATGTTACCGTACGGCCTTTGAACTTATTGAAGGGATCCGCTTTTTTTGTGAACCAGAGTTTGCCAAGAGCAACTACTGGTTAAATGTTTTGTTACTCAATGAGGGCAATGAAAAAGAAAGAGATAGGCTTTTGGAACTTACTGCCCAAAATGGGATAATGACACGTCCTGTTTGGTCTTTAATGCATAAACTGCCGATGTTTAAAACTTACCCGTGCATGGAGGTGAATACCGCTGAAAGCATAGAGGCAAGGGCAATTAATATACCAAGTAGCGCTTTCTTGGGATATTAATATTATGTTCAACGAATATGCAAAGACTGTCGAGTAAATGAGGGTCGTATTTATGCGGTACTTATTAGCTTTTTGTAACGGACTATGATTGGGCATATTTCAAATGTGCCGTATCAGGACTATATTACTATGCAAATAGTACTCTTTCTGCATACGGCAAATGAGTTATTAGTAAAGGAGAACTGAATGAATAATCAAAAGACAGAGTGGGATCAATCATACAATAACAAAGATAATTTCGTGTTTTATCCACATGAAGAAGTAATACGGTTTGTTTCAAAATATATTCGTAAAAGAGTTGGATTGAATAATTATCTGGATATTCGTCCATTTGATACGAACCCAAAGATACTAGACCTAGGATGTGGCATAGGAAGGCATGTGATTTATGCTTCCCAAATGGGTTTGGAAACCTATGGAATTGATTTATCAGCCGTTGCTATTGAGTTGGCCTTGCATTGGGGGGCAGAGGAAAATATTTTGGGGCTTTCTGAACGAGTAAAACGTGGGGATATACGAAGACTGCCTTGGGCGGACAGCTATTTTGATTATGTTATAAGTAATGGAGTCTTAGATAGTATGCATTTTGCTATAGCGAAAGAAACTATCGCCGAAGTATATAGGGTATTGAGACCAGAGGGATTATTTTACTGCGATTTAATTTCAGGAGATAACTCTACTCACTCCCGTGAGTATGAGGGAGAGGAAATTGTAAGTTCAAAGCACGAAGAAGGGACTATTCAATTATATTTTAATTACGCTAAGATAAATGGGTTAGTAAAAGACTATTTTGAGATTGTTGAGTGTAACCTAATCCGTAAAGAAAATGTTGTATCAGGTAATTACAGTTCAAGGTATCATCTAGTATTAATGAGGAGATAGATATGAGTACATTAATGAAATATAATTCCCCATTAGAAATAAAGATGGATAATTTTGAAAAATACGTCCGACGTCAAAGTTTATCGAGGTTTATGGCTAGGTATGAACTTTTCAAAATGCAGATAAATATTAAAGGTTGTATAATAGAGTGCGGAGTACATCATGGCGGAGGACTTTTCTCCTGGGCTAAGCTATCCTCGGCACTGGAACCATACGCACTCGACAGAAGAATTATCGGCTTTGATACTTTTGAAGGATTTCCTTCGGTAGATGAAAAAGATATTTCTGAAGCAGGTAACCCACAGATGAAAGAAGGCGGTTTAGATACAGGTTATGATGTCTATGGAGAACTTCTTGAATTGATTGAAGAATATAATCAAAACAGGTTTTTGAATCAATTTGAGAAGATATTTTTGGTAAAGGGTGATGCTGTACAAACAATACCGCAGTTTATAAAAGACAATTCATATTTGCTGGTTAGCTTACTTTTCTTGGACTTTGATTTATATAAACCTACTAAAGTCGCCTTGAAATATTTTCTGCCAAGAATGAGCAAAGGAAGTATTCTTGCTTTTGACGAAATTAATAATCCCTGGTGGCCGGGAGAAACTCAGGCTTTGTTGGAAGAATTAAACTTAAAAGATTACCAAATTAATCGTTTTAGTTTTGATCCTAGTATTTCATATATTATTTTATAGTTTACGAGTTTAAATCTGTAAGGCACACCCTTTTTAATTCCGTTTCGTGTTTTGAGTGAAATGAAAGGCATGGTTATAATTATGTTGAAAATTTTCGTTGAGGCATCTGGAAGTTTAACTTCTGGATACTTTATTAATTCGATAAAGGAAGCTGAACATGTTTGTGTTGCTTCCGATATCGATTCGGAATGCGTTGGTCGCTATTTGGCAGATGAATTCATACAAATGCCAGACAAAGATGATCCCGGATTATGGGATACTACTAGTAAAAGCCTTATATGCCATGGAATAGATATTGTTATCCCTTCGCTTGATGAAACTTTGTTAGGATGGGCAGAAAGAAAGTCAGTATTAATGAAGATGGGAATTTATGTTATTTTATCTGAATTTCATACTGTTCAAATTTTCCAAGATAAATGGTTAACTTACCAATTCTTTGTTGAGGCGGGCATTCCAACTCCAAAAACTAGCCTTGAACAAGTTTTCTCACTGGTTAAACCGCGGCATGGACGAGGTTCTGCTGGAATTAAGTTAACTATGGACCCAATATGCATGGATGGAATGGTTTCACAGGAGTTTATTGAGGGTGAAGAATACACTGTAGATGTTCTATGTGATAAGGATTCAAAGCCAATCTATATTGTTCCCAGAAAAAGACTCGGTGTTAAAGATGGTAAATCGACAGGGGGAGTTGTTATTTATCATCCTGAAATTATCAAGTGGGTTGTGCGAATCTGTGAAAAGATATCATTTCAAGGACCAATTAATGTACAATGTTTTGTCTGCAAAGATGGCAAAGTTAAGTTTATCGAAATAAATCCCAGAATAGCCGGGGGAATGGCTTTAGGGATAGCAGCCACGGAGAATTGGATTAAGCTTATTATTGATAATTTTATAAATAACAAGTCTATTCAGCCAAAATCAATAAAGTATGGGTTAAGAATGAAGAGGTATTATGCTGAAATCTTTATTTCCTAATATCCAATGGGAACAAATTGAGGTAATTGGATTTGATTTAGACGGAACACTTTACGACGAATTGGATTTTATCATTCAAGTGTACAGGCCTATCTCTAAATTATTAGCACTAAACAGTAAAAGATATGAGAATGAAGCCTATAATTGGATTATATATAGATGGTTAGAAAAGGGTAGTTCGTATCCTTGCATTTTTGATGAGTTTCTGACTTCCCACGGCGTATCTGAAGAGATAATTAGACAAGAAATAATAGAAAAATGTCTTATCCTGTACCGAGAATTTCGCCCTGTTATTTATCTAGATGCAAGGGTTCGTACTTTGTTAGATTACTTTCACGGTCAATTTCAATTATTTATTGTTACTGATGGTAATTTCAGATTACAAATGGCAAAGTTTAAAGCACTAGGGTTAGCAAGATGGTTTGATCTGGAAAATGTCATTGTGTCAGGGAAATTCGGCATTAACTATCAAAAACCTGCAACATTAATGGCGAAAGAAATCAACGTTTTACGGCACCATAGTGTAGAGCGAGTTGCTTATTTGGGCGATAGAGAAATTGATAGAGAATTTTCAGCTAAATTAGGTTTTCAGTTTGAGAAGGTACATTGTTTGGTAGGGGTGGGGACATGAACAAAAGGAAAATACTAGGCGTGACTGGAATTCGTTCTGATTATGAAATTATGTCTTCTGTTTTTCGAGCAATTGAAAAACAACCCAATCTGGGATTGGAGTTAATTGTAACTGGCGCACACCTCTCTCATGCCTATGGTTATACTATCCAAGATATTAAGATGGATGGGTTTGTAATTGCTGAAGAGGTTGAAAGTTTATTGAATGGCAATAATAATTCATCACGGGTTAAAGGACTGGCGATTCAGTTACAAGGAATGGTTCAAACAGTGACACGTGTTGATCCTGATTTCTTGCTTGTTCTTGGTGATAGAGAGGAATCCTTAACAACTTCGTTGATTGGGGCATACATGAATATTCCTGTAGCTCACATAGCAGGTGGTGATCGGGTAGTAGGAAATGTTGATGATCAGATTAGACATGCAGTAACTAAATTAGCACATTTACATTTTACTACTAACGAAGAGAGTAAAAGGCGCATATTAAGATTGGGTGAACAACCTTTTCGGGTTTTTAATGTAGGGAATCCAGGACTTGATCGTTTGATAGCACTACCTGAATTAACGTCATTAGAATTATCTGAACGATTAGGGTTTGAGATTAAAGATGATGAGCCGTTTATCTTATTAATTCAACACGTTATTTCTACAGAAGTTGAATTTGCTTATTTCCAGATGAAACAAACAATGGAAGCGATTGGAAAAATGGGCATTAAAACGATTATTGTTTATCCTAATTCAGATGCGGGAGCTCAGGATATTATTCGAGCAATTCGGGAATACAAAGATTTGCCATTTTTATATACCGCGAAAAACATTCCTCGCCTTGAATTTGTCAACATTATGAGACGTGCTGGTTGTTTAATAGGTAATTCTAGTGCTGGAATACTTGAAGCACCATCATTAAATTTGCCAGTAGTGAATATAGGTAACCGCCAACAAGGTCGTCTTCATGCGGAGAATGTTCAATTCGTAGCACATGATAGTGATAAGATCTGTTCAGCGATAAAGAAGGCATTATTTGATTTGAACTATAGAGATCAAGTTTTGAACTGTTCTAACCCATATGGAGATGGAGATTCATCCGATAGAATTGCCGAGATTCTTTCATCTATCCCCATAGATAATAAACTCTTAATAAAGGATATTACATACTAATGAGCAAAAATGTTGTTGTAATTACCCCACATCCAGATGACGAAACTTTAGGTTGCGGCGGGACCTTGTTGCGACACAAATATTTAGGAGATAGCATCTATTGGCTAATTGTAACTGGAATCCATTTGAAAGACGGATTCACCTTAGACGAAGTTAATCGGCGGATGATTGAAATCCAAAATATCAAACAAATATACGGTTTTGAGTCCACAATAAGTTTGGACTTTCAAACTGCAAAACTTGACTGTATTCCTATGGATAGGCTTGTGCGAAGCATTGGGGACGCTTTTAAGGATATTAATCCTCAAGTTGTCTATGTTCCTTTTGGGGGGGATATTCATACTGACCATCGGATTGTTTTTGATGCTGTGAGTGCGTGTACAAAGTGGTTTCGTTATAGTTCTATCGAACGTGTACTGGCATATGAAACTCTGTCAGAAACTGAATTTGGCCTTAATCCAAGTTCCAATAGCTTTCGGCCAAATGTTTTTATTAATATCGAAAACCATATTGAGAAAAAAATTGAAGCGATGAAGATCTATAGTAGTGAAATGGGTGAATTTCCGTTTCCAAGAAGCGAACATACTATCCGAGCTTTAGCCTCATTAAGGGGATCGACCGCAGGTTGTCGAGCGGCGGAGGCATTTATGTTACTAAAGGAGATTTTATAACATGCATACTAATCCCCATGCGTACATTATTGCAGAAGCTGGCGTTAACCATAATGGCAATTTGGACATGGCGATGCAACTGGTGAATGTTGCGGCTGATGCAGGTGCGAATGCAGTGAAGTTTCAAACCTTCAAGGCGGAAAAATTAGTAAGTATGGCTGCACAGAAGGCTGATTATCAGAAAAAATTAACTGAATCAAGTGAATCTCAACTTGAAATGCTCAGGAAACTGGAATTAGACGATGAGAAACATAGAACTTTGATTGAGCATTGCTACCAGAAAAATATCCAATTTTTATCAACGCCTTTTGACTTAGAAAGCTTGGATTTTCTTGTAGATAAGTGCAACCTTTCACGACTTAAATTGCCTTCAGGTGAAATTACCAACGCTCCATTGTTACTCAAGGCTGCACAATCTAGCAAACCAATTATATTGTCAACAGGGATGAGTACCTTGGGTGAGATAGAGACAGCTCTAGGTGTACTAGCATTTGGCTATACCCATTCCGACAATAATATAATTCCTTCCATTAAGGCTTTTGAACAAGCCTTTTGTTCTGAAGAGGGGCAGGCAGCATTGGCGGAAAAAGTCGTATTGCTTCATTGTACAACTGAGTATCCAGTCACTATTAACGAGGTGAATCTTAGAGTGTTAGAGACGATGCGAAATGCCTTTAATCTGCCAGTCGGTTACTCCGATCATACTTTAGGTATTACTATTCCTATCGCGGCAATAGCATTGGGTGCTGTAGTTATCGAGAAACATTTTACGTTGGATCGCTCCCTCTCAGGGCCCGATCATAAGGCATCATTAGAACCGGATGAGTTGAAATTAATGGTTCAATCTATTCGGCAGGTTGAGGAGGCCCTAGGGTCATCGAGAAAGGTTCCAACATTATCAGAATATAAAAACAAACCGATTGCAAGGAAAAGCCTTGTTACAACTCAAAAAATTAAAAAGGGAGAACCCTTTACTTTAAAGAATCTTACCGCAAAGCGGCCGGGAGAAGGAATTTCACCTCTGTATTTTTGGGAGTGGTTGGGTAGGCTGGCCGATAGAGACTATAAACAAGATGAAATGGTGGGCATATGAACCGACCGGTTATTGTCCTTGGGGGCGGTGGACATGCCAAAGTCCTAATTGATACATTGCATATACAATCTGTAAAGGTACTTGGATTTACCGATCCCGATCTTGGAAAGGCGGAAGAAAGTATACTGGGAGTACCGTTTATTGGTGACGATGATATCATTTGCAAATATACGCCGGATCAAGTTTTACTTGTGAACGGATTAGGCACTACAAGAAGAACGTCATTGCGAAAGCAGTTGTTCTTGAAATTCAAAAAGAGTGGTTATTGCTTCGCTAATGTTATTCACCCCTCCTCAATTATTTCATCTTATGTAAGATTAGGAGAAGGGGTACAAGTGATGGCTGGAGCGATTATTCAGACAGGGAGTTTTATAGGAGATAATTCAATTGTGAATACTAAGGTTTCTATTGACCACGATTGCCAAATCGATCCACACGTTCATATAGCGCCAGGAGTTACACTTTCTGGTGAGGTGACTGTTGGCGAGGGAGCACATATCGGGACAGGGGCTGTCGTTATACAAGGGATTCAGATAGGCAGGGAGAGCCTAGTGGCGGCCGGATCAGTCGTGATAAAAGATGTTGCGAAAGGCGTAACGGTAAAAGGAGTTCCCGCAATATAATAATTACAGTTTTTACATTGTTTCTGGAACCATGATTACACTGCATGGGGGAAATTATGAGGAATCAACATATAAAATTTGAGATTGCGATAGGAGTGTATTAAATGGGTTTGCCCAAAATTGCATTAATAGGTGCTGGTCAAATAGGCAGCCGACACCTGCAAGCTCTTGCTTTAATAAATAGAGAAATAGCGTTGGAAGTAGTTGATCCATCGCAACACTCGTTGGATATTACAAAGGAACGTTTCGCTGAAGTTTCTAGAACTAGTTATGTCAAGAGTATTAGGTTTTTAACTGAGTTAGATAATCTTTCTAATATGTTGGATGTTGTGGTAGTAGCGACAAATGCTGATGTCCGTAGGGCTGTACTAGAGAAGTTATTAGATAACAAAAAAGTCAAGTATCTTTTATTAGAAAAGGTGCTGTTCCAAAGAATCGAAGATTACCACGCTATTGGAGAGTTGATGGAACTTAAAGGTGTAAGGGCATGGGTAAATTGTGGCCGTCGCATGTGGCCAATTTATAAAACACTTAAAAACAAACTTAATAATAATCCTAAGATTAATTACTCAATTAGCGGATCAAAGATAGGTTTAGGTTGTAACAGTATACACTTTCTTGATACCCTTGCATATTTATCTAGAGAATCAGAATTTAAGCTTAAATTCGACCAGCTAGATTCAGAATTGGTTACCTGTAAACGACCGGGATTTGTGGAGTTTACTGGAACGTTATACGGTGTGTCGAAAAAGGGTAGTACGCTTTCTATTACCTCGTACTCGGAAGGAAATGCTCCAGTAGTAGTTACGATTAACTCAAGCGAACTCTGCTGCATCGTGAAGGAAGGCATTGGGAGGACTTGGATTTCTGAGAGAAGTAATAACTGGCAATGGGAAGAATTAATTTTTGATATACCCATGCAAAGCAGATCAACTCATTTGGTTATTCAGCAAATTTTAGACGAAGGTGAGTGCGGTTTGCCAGGATATAAAGAATCTGCACAATTACACCTTCCAATTTTAAGCACACTCCTAGAACATTATAAATATGTAAAAGAGGAGGAGACGACAATATGTCCAATTACTTAAGTAATGAAGGAGTCTTGCTCTTGGGTGCAGGACCGATGGCAGTCGAATACGCCAAGGTACTCAAAGCATTAGGGTTAAAGTTTCATGTAATTGGGCGAGGACTACAATCCGCAGCCACATTTACGGAACAAACTGACCACCCTGTTTTCCTCGAAGGTTTAGAACATTGGGTTGAAAACCAGAAGTTTCTTCCAAAAGTGGCTATAGTAGCTGTAAGCATGGAGCAACTCGCTCCTGTAACAATATCACTTTTAAAGATAGGGATCAGGAAAATATTAGTCGAAAAGCCTGCGGGTCTAAACAGTTTGGAAATTAGAAACGTAGCAATATGTGCTCAACAAAATGAAGCTCATGTTTACGTGGCTTATAATCGTCGTTTTTATAGTTCAACACTACAAGCCTTAGAGATCATCAAAGCTGATGGTGGACTGACGTCTTTTAACTTCGAATTTACTGAATGGATTCATGCGATCGCTGAATTAGATAAACCAATTGAGGTAAAAAAAGCATTGTTGTTGGGAAATTCAAGTCATGTTATTGACCTCGCATTTTTCCTTGGTGGCGAGCCGATAGAAATAAGTTGCTATACGACTGGGGGATTAGATTGGCATCCTAATGCAACGATTTATGCAGGAGCAGGACGCGTACAAAATGGTGCACTGTTTTCCTATCAGGCAAACTGGGAGGCTCCAGGACGGTGGGGAGTTGAGATTTTAACAAGGAAACACCGTTTGATTTTTAGACCTCTTGAAGAATTGCATTGTCAGGATATGCGCTCTATCATTATAAGAAAGATTGATTTGGAGGATGAACTTGATCATAAGTTTAAGCCTGGTTTGTACCGTCAATTAGAAGCTTTCTTGCTCGGAAAGAACGATGAAAATCTGTTAGACATCCAGAATCATGTATCATTTGTCAAGTTTTATGATTTAATAGATAAATAAATTAACTAGATATTGCGATATTAACTGGGCTACTCATCGGAAAGAATTCCTAGAGGCCGATAACATCAGCGTTCTAGGAACTATTTAAAACAATCCCATAAAAGTTATGTCAGAACAAATATAACTCAAGTTTTTATTGACTGAGTTCGATATAAAAATAAAGGAAGCTTTATTAAGAATTATGCTTTTCGTCCGTGGCTAATGTTTTTAACATATAGCTCATCTTTCGTATTGTGAAAAATGGACGACTGAGCATCTAAGACGCAGTGGTAGTTTTTAGTTTAAAGGCGGTGAGTCAAGTTGAGTAGCAGTAACAATATTAAAAACCGAAACGTAAGCAAGATCATGATTTCTCCTTCAACTCCAATAATCGAAGCTATTCAGATAATAGATAGAGGAGGAATGCAGATTGCGCTTGTTGTAGACAGCGAAGGCCGTCTGTTAGGAACAGTGACGGATGGAGATGTGCGTCGTGGTATCCTTAAGGGAATTCCGATGGATAAACCGGTGCAAATGATAATGAATTCCAAGCCGACAGTTGTAACAATAGGCGACGACATTGAACATATTCTGGGTATCATGAAGTTCAAAGGTCATCGCCAAATCCCGATTCTCGATAATGACGGAGTATTGGTGAGTTTGGAATTATTAGATCAATTATTAGAACCGGGCTTAAAAGATAATTGGGTTGTTTTAATGGTGGGTGGGTTGGGTACTCGTCTACGTCCACTCACGGATGATTGTCCTAAACCGCTTCTTCAAGTTGGTAGTAAGCCTGTGTTAGAAACTATTCTTGACAGTTTTATTGCAAGCGGCTTCCATAAGTTTTATTTCTCCCTTAATTATAAAGGGGACATGATTTCGAATTATTTCGGAGATGGGTCTCACTGGGGTGTAAAAATCCGTTATCTTTATGAAAAAGAGCGTCTCGGTACAGCAGGAGCACTCAGCTTGCTTCCGGAAAAACCTGAGCATCCGATACTGGTTATGAACGGGGATCTGTTAACCAAAGTAAACTTTTGTCAGTTGTTAGATTTCCATGTTCAACAAAGGGCAAAGACTACAATGTGTGTACGAGAATATGTTTCCCAGGTCCCATATGGTGTTGTTAAATTCAGTGGGAGTCGGCTTGAGGAAATTGTAGAAAAACCTATACAAACGCATTTTATTAATGCCGGAATTTATGTACTTGACCCGGAGACATTAGACCTTGTTCCCAAGAATAGCTACTTTGATATGCCAAGTTTGTTTGATAAAGTACTGAAGAGAAAAGAAAAAAGTGTTATCTTTCCGATTAGAGAGTATTGGATGGATATTGGGCAGATGGATGATTATCTTAAAGCCAACGGCGAATTTCAGGGGGTATTCGGATGATCGAAGGAAAAAGTGTCTTAGGAATCATTCCAGCCCGAGGTGGTAGTAAAAGGCTGCCTAGAAAAAATATTAGGGATTTAGCCGGGAAACCATTGATTGCTTGGACAATTCAAGCAGGTCTAAATTCAAAATACATTGATGAATTGATAGTTAGCACTGATGACCCGGAGATCTATAATATTTCCCAGCAATACGGTGTAAAACTGCCGTTTATCAGGCCCGCTGAATTGGCCTCCGACCAGGCCAGTGGTTTTGCGGTAGTGGAGCATACATTAAATTTTTATCGTGATAATTATAATAAGACATTTGATTATGTATTACTTTTACAACCAACTTCTCCTTTAAGGAATTATTCAGATATTGATGGGGCGTTTAAATTACTTGAAAAAGAAAACGCGAATGCGATAATATCGGTATGTGAAATGGAGCATTCTCCTCTCTGGGCAAATACATTACCTAATGATTTATCGATGGCAAACTTTCTAGCGGAAGGAGTCAAAGGAAAACGGAGTCAGGATCTAGATAAATATTACCGGTTAAATGGGGCCATTTATATTTGTGATACTAAAAGGTTGCAACAAGAAAAGACATTTTTCATTAAAGATAACATCTTTGCGTATATCATGCCTACAGAAAGATCTATAGATATAGATACGGAGTGGGATATGAAGCTCTGTGAGGCACAGTTATTGGGAGTACAAACCACTGATGGTTGATGTTTCAATCGTTACACAGGCTATATAGAGGGTACCGAGGTTTTAATTAAAGCGATCTTATCATAATATTATAAAATAACATGAGAATAGTTAAGGGGGGGATTTTTTATGGACATAGCAGCCCTGTCAATCGTATTTAATCAAAGCAAAGTTCAGGAACAGGCGGGTCTTTCCGTCCTGAAAATGGCTATGGGCTTTGCCATGAATCAAGGGGATGCAATGGCGTCTTTAGTTAGTGAGACAACCAAGTCCATGGAATCGTCTGTACAACCAAATTTAGGAGCTATTCTTGATATTCAAGCATAAGAAACGGCCACTAGCTTAGGACATACCTAGTTAGTGGCCGTATTAATTGTCTAAATGTATTGAAATATATTTCAATTTCTATTTAAGATCTCACCGATTTCTTACGATAAAGAATTAATAGAGTAAATGAACGAGGTGTAGTCGAATGGAAATTAATGCTGGAAAACTCCCGCTTATTATGAATAATTACTTATCAATCCCTTCAGTTGTATCGCCAGCGGATGCGACAACTAGTAAACCTAACCCTATTAATGTTGTCAAACCGGAAGCGGTTAAGGATCAACAGAAACTGCCGGATGCGGAAGATAAGCTAACACATGATGATATCGGTCAAATTACTGATGGCTTAAATAAGTTTATGAAAACAATTAACGCTGATCTTAATTTTGAAATTCATGAGGAGACCCAAAGATTGATGGTCCAAGTAGTGGACACGAAAGACCATCGGGTTATTAAGGAATTTCCAGCTCATGAATTATTGGACACCCTAGCTGCCATCAGTGATTATGTAGGAATATTGTTGGATAAGAGAGTATAGACAAAGGAGTTTACCGTGATAGATGAAGACTACTTGAACCAGAAACTAGAATGGATTACATACCGAATCAAAAAGTTAGACCAGATTGAGGGCAAGCTGGTTGAAATGAGACACTTGGCTGAATACGCCAGAGATTACAAGTTAAGCGGCAAACAAAGCGAGGGGATCAATGTTAAGCTACACAAACTCCATCAAGAAGTTATCGAATTGGATGAACGAAGCAAAACATTTTGGCTAGAAAACCAGTGAGTCGGATAATGATATTCAAAAATTGGACTTACAAATGAAGAATTAATTTCAAGGAGTGATCTATATTGAGCGAGCCAAGAAACAGCCATTAGTCAGGGAAATACCTTACTAGTGGCTTTATTAATCTTGCATACTGATGCGATTGTTTAACCATTCGAAGTTACATTAATTAAATGAGTTTTTTACGTTTACCCCTAAAGTTTGCGGCACTTTTTACGATATACATAGTAGATAAATTAATCAACTTAATAGGTGTTTAATTAGGAGATTGGCATATTGTAACTCAATCGTGACATAAGCAGTTAATTGAGGATATTATTGAAAAGGAATATGACCATGAATTTTCGATAAGGAGGCTACACATATGTCAGTAAGTTCGGTAGGCGGAACTTATGGACTGTCTGGGTCAGGAATGGATATTGACACAATCGTCAAGAATTTAATGGCTGGGCAGCAAGCAAGAGAGGATTCTTTGATCCAAAAGAAAACAGTTTTACAATGGCAAAAAACATCTTACAATAAAGTTTATGATGATATCAATAGCTTTCGCTCTTCGGTTTTTAATTACAAACTTCAAGGGACTTTAAGTCCAAATAAGGTTTCATCTAGTAATACATCGGTTGCTACCGCGACAGCTAATGCTGAAGCAGCAGATGTGAATCATTCATTGGTGGTTGCTCAGCTCGCTGATGGTGTAAAGCTGACCAGTTCTGCGAGCCTTTCTGCGGCAGGAACTACTGTAGATAAGTCGACAATTGCTTCACAGTTCTACTCAGGGACTGCTGTAGATGATATCCCAACAATGTCTATTACAATAGCAAACGGTTCAGCAAGCGCTACAATTAAGGTTAGTCCAACTGGTAGTATTAATGATTTGGTCAGTCAAATTAATAACGCTGGTGTCAACGTAACTGCTAATTATGATAGTACGTTGGATCGTTTCTTTCTGACTACGAACAATTCTGGCGCAACTGCTGATATCAGTTTCGCTGGGAGCAATGTTGCTGGAATGAGTTTTCTCACGGATAAGTTAAAATTACCTGTTTCTGTAATAGCCACTGGTTCGAACGTGTCTAGCAGCGGTAATATTCAATCTAAACATATTGATCCTACTGCTTCCCTTGCCAGTCAATTTACGGGTCTCACGAACTCTACGCTGAAATTGAGCAATTCTGCTACTGGCACTACAATGACCATTAATATAGATACTACTAAAAGTTTAGTTGACTTAATGACAGCTATTAATACAGCAATTAATGATGGCAGCGGCAATGCCACTGCAAGTTTTGAAACCACTACTGGGCTATTTTCCATTACTCCGTTGCAGAGCGGGACACTTTCCATAGATGATAGTGATCAAAGCGCCAAGGACTTGTTTAGTCAGCTGCATATTCCTGCTGCTTTTAATGCTGGAAAAGTTACAACCAGTACGAGTAGTGTCAATATTCCCATCGATACTAATGCTACATTACAAAGTCAATTTGCCGAATTTTCAGGATTTGGTGCAACAGATACGTTCACTTTGCAAATTGACGATGGTACTGGTACGAATACGTTTACACCAGTGGTTATAACTCCGGTTAGCGAATCGTTGCAAGGTATGCTGGCTAGTATTCATAGTGCAGTACCAAACGTGAATGCCGCCTATGATTCGACTACGGGGAAGGTAACACTGACGTCCGCTAATGGTCAGAGCCTTAATTTTAGTGGCAGTGATGCAGTGGGAACCAGTTTTTTAGCTAATACTTTAAAACTACATCAAGCGGGCAAAGATGCCGTCTTTAGCTTAGATGGAGTACCGTTAGCCCAAGCGAGCAATTCATTTAGTATTTCTGGGGTCACGTACAATTTGACAGGTGTCTCAACTGACGCAAAGATATCGTCCTCTGGTGTTATGGATACGACTGTTGGACAAGCGACTAGTGTTAGCGTAACGAACGATGTCGACAAGGCAGTGGCTGGTATCCAGTCCTTAGTTGACTCGTACAACAAGATTCTAGCTGATCTCAATGGTATGGTGACTGAAACCCGCTATAAGGATTATGCGCCTCTGACCGACGCCCAGAAGGCTGAAATGAAAGATTCGGATATTACGGCCTGGGAGGCCAAGGCTAAGAGTGGTATGCTTCATGGTGATTCTACTTTGAACAGTCTTGTTAATACAATGCGGAATGCTTTCTCCAGCCCTATTTCTGGCGTGAGTGGTATTTATAATAGTGCCTCTGCGATTGGTATTACCTCAGGAAACTATACTGAGGGTGGTAAGCTATACTTGGATACTGACAAGTTGCGCAAAGCAATGAATGCCAATCCCAATGTGCTTAGTCAACTTTTTGGTTCCAGTGGGACAACGAATTCAGACGGTACTGTCAATTTTAATACTCAGGGAATCGCAGGGCGTCTGTATGATGGTATCAAGAATACAATGGATCAACTGGTACAAAAAGCTGGGACAACAATAAATGCTCAATATGATTCCAGTAGCGATTATGCCAAGAGAATCACCTCCTACACTACGCAAATAGACAAAGAGGCAGACCGATTTGACACGATGCAAGCGGCCTATTATAAGCAGTATAATGCTATGGAAGTTGCTTTACAGCAATTGAATTCCCAGAGCAGTTGGTTGTCATCGATGCTGGATAGCAGTAGTAGTTCATAATAATTAAGCAATTGGAGGGAAAATTATGGTGAATCCACAGATGGCGAACGCCTATAAAAACCAACAGGCTATGACGTCCTCGCCGGAACAATTAACCTTACTACTCTATAACGGTGCTCTGCGATTCTTAACTGAAAGTATTTTAGCGATGGAGCAGGGGGATATCTCGAAATCACATAATGCCAATATGCGAGTCCAGGACATTGTACGTGAATTCATACGCACCTTAGATATGAAATACGAACTATCTAAAAACTGGGCCCAACTTTACGAATACACGGAATACTGCCTAATTCAAGGCAACATCAAAAAGGATGTTACACAATTGCAACAGGCAAAGAGTATGTTAGAAGAAATGCGGGATGCTTGGGTGGAGGCCATGAAACAAACTCATGTGGCTCGGGCGGCAGGCAAATAATGGACGGCAAGACGGCACAAGCTTTGTGGCAGGATTATCAGTTCTTGACGAAAGAGATGATCAAGTTCTTGTCCAAGCAGGATATGGGACTTTTTTACGACCTAATGAATCAACGGGAACGCTTGCAGACCATCATCGAACAGACGGAGGATGATGACTTCAAGGTTTCGCTACAAGGACGGAGCTTGCTGAGCGAAATCCAGCAAGTTAACCAGGATATTACTGATAATCTGCGGCTTATACTCAGCCGGAGCAAGCGGCAACATCAGGTTTCGGAAGCCTATGGCGCTAGCAGCACTACAGCTGTTAGCCAGATGAATTGGAAACGATAGTTGTTAAATATAGGAGGAATTTATGATGATCAATCCTATACAACCGAATACTCAGTCCACCATAATCCCTGTGGATGCTTTTCCTGGGCAGAAACTGGAACGCTCTCAAGAGACTCCACGCAAGGTAGTCGACCGTAAACAAGAAATCCCCTCTGCCCGAGAAGAGATTCCGCGCGAGGAAGTAGAAAAGGCCGTAGAAAAGCTCAACCGGCTGATGGGAATTATTGATAAGCGCGTAGAGCTTAGGGTGGATGAAAAATCTAAGCGAGTTGTGGTTAAGATTATCGATAAACAAAACGACGAAGTACTGGATGAAATTCCATCTCAACGGGCTTTGGATATTCTGAATTCTTTTAGCGATATGATTGGTTTGATGTTTGATAAACGGGTCTAAAATGGTTCTGAATAAGAAAACGTGTAACAGCAAGAGAACACAAGGAAATCCAACAAAATAAACTCATATCAATACACAAACAGGGTGCAAGTAAGGCAGCCTGTTTATTTTTTGCCCAAAGGTCCTATCGAATTGACAGAAAAAACTGTATACGGTTTTACAACTTAATGCTACTATAAGAAAATAAGAGTTTATAGCTATTTATGTATTTTTCTTTGGAGGAATTCTAAAAAAGATGGCGAATTAAGGTAACACGGGACAATATGTCTATTTCATGAATAATAATCCTACATAAGGAACTTGTACGAATTGCAAAATATTTATCGTTTAGGGGTACCTTACGGAATTATTTCATATAGTGTCTTATGAAAAAGATAGGGGTGGCAAAGCATGAGCCAGGATGACGACAAAAATATGGGAGTAGATCTGGGAGAATTCTTAGAGTTTTACCTATTGGATTCCTCTGAACAGATTGAAAGGCTCGGAGCAGGACTTTTACAACTGGAAAAAGAGGGAGGAAATATCGGACTGATCAACGATCTTTTCCGCTCAGCTCACAGCTTGAAGGGTGCTTCGGGGACAATGGGCTTCACACCGATAGTTGCGATGACCCATGCGGCTGAAGACTTGCTAGATCGTTTGCGTCAGGGGAAAATCGAAGTTTCTCTCGAAATGATTGACATCCTGTTAGCTGTAACGGACCGTGTTAAAGCGATGCTGGCTCAAGTTGAACAACGTCAGGAGATCACTATTGGGTCCGAAGACCTGGTCTCTTCCATGAGGGCGTTATTGAACGGAGAAATAGCTGTGGCAGCGGAGAATTCTCAACAAGTCCAAGGAGAAGATGAGGAAGAAGAGGCGATGGTGAAATTTATCCCACTGGACTTCTCTTTAACTCAGACCGAAGAGGAAAAACTAAACGAGGCACATTTATTGGGGCACGGTGTCTATCAAGTGGAAGTGAAACTTGCGCCTGGTACTCTTATGAAGGCGGTTCGTGCTGTGATGGCGACCCAGCGGCTTGAAGGAATAGGAACTGTGATTAAGCTTTTCCCAAGTGTCGAAGATTTAGAAGTCAAAAACGCCGAGGAGTTTTTCCTTTTATTGGTATGTGATGAGCCTATTGAAGAGATTCAGAGGGAAATATTGGAGATTTCGGAATTGGTGGACGTCGTTGTTAATCCTTATCCGGATGTTGAAAGGGTAAAGGCAGGAATAACAACAAGTGTGACTGCAGTCGCCGAAATTCCAGTTTCTAAACCGGATATTGGTCCAAATGGAGACGTTAAAGGCATGTCAGAGGATATAGCGTTAAAGCCCGTTCCCATACCAAAAATCGCAGTTGATCCTAAGAAGCCTAATTCTGCTCCTCCGACTATTGAAGTTTCCGGTGGCGAAGGTAATACGCAAGTACATACGATTCGAGTAGATACGGTTCGCATGGATAATCTTATTAACTTAGTGGGAGAAATGGTCATTACTAGGACTAGATTGGTCCAAATTGGGTTAGATTTGAAGGCCCAGTATAGTATGGACAATATGGTGAGTAATTTGAACGAGGCCAACGTTTACTTGGGGCGTTTAATGTATGACCTTCAAGAGAGCGTTATGCGTCTGCGCATGGTGGCGATCGGAACTGTCTTTAGCCGTTTTCCTCGTTTGGTCCGTGATCTTGCTAAGAAAACAGGTAAAGAAATGGAACTGGTCTTAAATGGCGAGGATACAGAACTTGATAAAACAGTTGTCGAAGTTATTGGTGATCCCTTAATGCATCTCATTCGGAACTCAGTGGATCATGGGATCGAATCTCCTGAAGAGCGTCGAGCCGCAGGAAAACCGGAACTGGGTACGATTAAACTGGATGCTTATCATGAAGGAAACCATATTGCGATTGTCATCTCGGATGATGGAGCGGGATTAGACCTCGAAAAGATTCGGAGCATTGCGGTTTCTAAAGGACTGGTCGGAGAGAGAGAAGAACTCTCTGAACGTGATATCTCTAATTTAATCTTTTTGCCGGGCTTTAGCACGGCAGATAAAGTGACCGATATTTCCGGTCGGGGTGTAGGGATGGATGTGGTGAAGAAGGCTCTGAATAATCTGGGAGGAATGGTGGATATCACGACCCGTAAAGGGCAGGGAACCACCTTCACCATTCGATTGCCGCTGACGTTGGCTATTATTCAGGCACTTCTTGTCGAAGTAGGGGGAGAGATTTACGCGGTTCCACTCTCTTCTGTTTTAGAGACTTTGCTGGTCAATCGTACGGAGATCAAAACAGTGGGCGGATTGCCAATGGTTCAACTGCGCGGAAACACGTTACCACTAATCTCGTTACAAGAAAAGTTTGATCTTCCGACTCCAGAAACCGCAAGTGAGGAGGTCTTTGTCGTCGTTGTAGGCTTTGGAGAAAAAGCGCTCGGCCTTATTGTGGATGAACTGCGTGGACAACAAGAAGTTGTAATTAAATCGCTGGGTGATTTTCTCAATAATTTACCCGGAATTGCCGGAGCAACAATTCTCGGTGATGGCAAAGTCACCTTGATTCTCGACATCGGCTCCCTAATCCAAGACGTCTTAGTTAAACGCTAAATCGATATTCGATATTCGTGGTTCGTGGTTCGAGTAAGAATAAAAATTTTTAAATTTTTAAAAACGATTTAATCTTATCTCGATCAATCACCTCGAACCACGAACATCGATAAAGAGAGAACCTTAATTAAGTTCCTAAAAACTTTAAAGTTTTTATTCCAGTTCGAACCACTAATATCGAACTACGAACATCGATAAGGGGGTATAAATCAATGGCGGAAGAACAATTAGTCACTTTTAGCTTAGGGTCAGAAGAATTTGGCGTTGATATTATGCGTGTCCAGGAAATTATCCGTATTCCCCCTATTACTCGTGTGCCTAAAGCACCGGAATATGTTGAGGGTGTCATTAATTTGCGGGGGAATGTAATACCGGTGATCAGTTTGCGAACCCGTTTCCGCATGGACCGTGTGGAAGAAACTGACCTGAGTCGGATCATCGTCTTGCAAGTTCAAACGAAGGTTTTCGGGATTCGCGTGGATGCGGTGACAGAGGTGCTGCGTTTAGACAGTGAAGCTATTGAGCCACCGCCACCGATCGCCTTAGGCATGGATTCACAGTTTATACGCGGAGTAGGGAAAATTGGGGAACGCTTACTTATTTTATTGGAACTCAATCAAATCATGGGCGAAGAGTAAGCCATGAGTTTGACGCCTAAAACGCCAATCGGGGTTCTAATAGTTGATGATTCGCCCTTTATGCGTTTGACCCTCCAAAAAATACTCAATCAAGACCCCGGTATTAAGGTATTAGATACCGCGCGGGATGGGCGGGAGGGGATTCTGAAACTGCAAGCTCTTCGCCCTCAGGTTGTGACGATGGATGTAGAGATGCCTGTTATGAATGGTCTACAGGCGTTGGAAGAGATTATGCGTTGGCAACCAACGCCTGTAATCATCTTGAGCGCAGTGACGACAGAAGGAACTGAAGCCACGTTGAAGGCCCTTGACCTAGGAGCCTGCGATGTGGTGGCAAAACCTTCGGGCAGTCCGGGAGCTGATCTGCAAGCACTTTCTCGGGATTTAGTGGAGAAAGTAAAAGCAGCGGCGGGTGTTAATCCTGCTCGTCTTGGTCGCAAAGACCTATCTTTGAGTGCTAACCTTCAAGCAACGCCACCAAGGGTAGTGCCACTTACTGGAGTAGGAAGTGTTCCGGTTCGCCCTGCTCTGCCCCTTACAAGCTCGGGAAAGACGGGTTTTGCTCCCAAGCATGCGGTAGAAATTGTCGCCATCGGTACATCGACAGGAGGACCTTCGGCGTTACAAGCTGTCCTCCCAAACCTCCCTGCTGATTTCACAGTTCCTGTACTGGTGGCTCAACACATGCCTCCCGGTTTTACCGGGCCACTTGCCCAGCGTTTAAACGGGCTTTGTCCACTCAATGTTAGGGAAGGAATCCATGGGGAAGTCCTGAAAGCAGGAACCGTATACGTAGCGCCTGCGGGTAAACAGATGCAGGTTCAGCGTAAGTCTGGGCAGCTGACTTTACACATTGGAGAAGAAGCCCCTATACCCACGCTTTATCACCCGTCTGTGGATGTCATGTTTCTATCCTTGGCGAAGGCTGTTGGGAGAGGAACCCTTGGAGTGGTCATGACAGGGATGGGAAGTGATGGTACGAAGGGCATGAAGGAACTTAAAGCGTTAGAGGGGTTTGCGATTGCAGAGTCAGAGGAGACCTGCGTGGTTTACGGGATGCCTAGATCCATAGTGGATGCCGGTCTAGCTGATCGAGTAGTACCGCTCAGGGAGATCGGGCGAACGATTGTGGAATGCGTCATGAGGAGGGGATAAGGCATGAGCCTTTTTGGAGTATTAGATATTAGTGCTTCCGGTCTAACCGCGCAACGTCTACGAATGGATCTCATTGCTAACAACATTGCCAATATTAATACAACACATACGGGAGAACTAACCCCGTCGGGAAACCCCATTCCTTATAGTCGACAAGTGGCTGTATTCGTTCCGCGTGCTCAGGAAACTCCCTTTGCTAGCGTCTTAGGGAAAACAATAGGGGAAAAAAACCTGGGTAATGGGGTACAAGTGGCCCGTATTAAGCGCATTTCCGACGCAGAAGACCCCTTTCACTTAGAATATAATCCCTCATCTCCGGATGCTGCAACTGTGGCGGAACCAGGCTTACCCGTGGGCTATGTACGGCAGCCCAATGTGAATATCGTGACGGAAATGGTCAATATGATTTCCGCATCTAGGGCTTATGAGGCGAATGTGACTGCCCTTAATGTCAGTAAGTCGATGGCCTCTAAGGCACTTGAAATCGGAAGGGGGTAAGGATTAATTGAGTATTTCTGCGTTTACACCGATAATGCCTCTTGGACAACTAAACCCGATTACTCCGCTAAGTATCGAGACTTTGCCGAATATAAGCTCCGGGGATGGAGCTCAAAAGACCGGACCGGATTTTTCTGAGTTTTTAACCGATGCACTAAGCCAAGTGGATGCTTTGCAAAAGAATGCGGATGCGGCCAGTCTGCAGTTAGCAACGGGTCAAGTGGATGATCTATCGTCGGTGATGGTCGCGCTCGAAAAAGCGAACTTATCTTTGTCCTTAACGGTGGCAACGCGCGATAAAGTGTTAGATGCCTACAATCAGATCATGCGTATGCAGATTTAAGCGAGGCGCGAGGTACGAAGCACGAGGCGCTATACTTCAGCGTTTGGAACGTTCGAAAACGAACTTCCCCAATTTCCGCATCGAGCATCGTAAATAAACGAACCTTCAATTCGAGCATCAAACCTCGCACCTTGTTATACTGAAATACGTTTGGTGTTCTACTTTTTAAGGGGTATCCATTTTAGTAATTGATAGAAAATATTATATTTATCCAAATCGTAAGACTCCCACTTCTACAAGTGGGAGTGGTACACCTAATTCTGCTTCGGTGACGATAGTCTCCAGTGGAGAGTATCGCCGAGCCGCCTTCCCAATAGAAACACTTGGCGGCGAAGGAGGTAGAGTCCCCCACCGAAGACTCTATGTTCAACTTTAGTTGAACGAGTTCACTACGATGTAAGGTTTAATTAAATGCGAGGCGCGAGGCGCGAGGTTCGAAGTTTGAAGTTTGAAGTTTGAAACCTTCGGCGTTCGAAACAAACATCATCATTCGTGCATCACGCATCGAACCTCGAGCATCGAGAAAGGAGCGAAGGATGGATTTTTCTTGGGCAGGAATTAAGCAATCGGTAAAGACCTTTTGGGACAGGCTTTCTCGCCCACAGAAAATTATTACGGTGCTTGCTCCTCTTGTGGTGGCAGCCGCTCTGATAAGCTTGATTACTTGGGCCGGACGCCCACAATATGTAGCAATGTTTACGAAGCTTAGTGACACCGAAGCTGGAGCGATCACCACGAAACTGAAAGACTTAAAGGCAGATTATAAGTTGGCGGACAACGGGTCAACCATCATGGTTCCCCAACAGTCAGCTGCAGATATTCGTTTACAGCTTGCCAGTGCTGGGCTTCCCCAACAAAGCAAATTCAGCTTTGACAACCTGAATACGATGCATCTGGGGGAGACAGATTCCGATCGAAAATTACGTTTTGTGCTCGGATTACAGAACGAACTAGAAAATACGCTCAAGACATTGAATGGTGTGCAAGATGCCCGTGTTCATATCGTAATGCCTGAATCGTCACTTTTTGTCGACAGTCAAAAATCTGCAACTGCGGCGGTGACTTTGAAACTTGCTCCAGAGACAAAACTTAGCGATGACCAGGTGCGTGCAGTTGCTAACCTTATGGCGAAATCAGTCGAAGGTCTGCAAGTAGAAAATGTGACGATAGTTGATACTAGTGGAAATGTCTTATCGGATGTCTTAGGAAAAAGCGCTGATGCCAAACGTCTCACAGGAACTCAGTATCAGCAAAAACAAACGATCGAAGAGGACACACGAAAATCGATCCAGAGTATGCTGGATCGAGTCTTAGGTTCAGGTAAAGCCGTTGTACGAATCAGTGCGACCTTGGATTTTGATCAAATAAAACGAGTAACCCAGACGAATGGTCCTGGTGCCGTTCTGAGTGAGCAAAGTTCTACTGAGACTACGACGAATGCTCCTGCTACAGCTGGAGGGACGCCAGGCTTGGATGCTAATGGAATTCCAACCTACCCAACCGCAACCGCGGGGGTGAATTCAACCTCTACTAAGGCCACGGCCACTAAAAACTATCAAGTGGACACCTCGCAAGAAGAACAAGTAGTGAACCCTGGTACAGTGAAACGTCTGTCCGTCTCCGTAATGGCGGATGCCGACACCATTTCCCAGCCCCAGCTTGATCAAATTAAAGCGATTGTGGCTTCTGCTGCCGGAGTTGACGCAACTCGCGGAGATCAAATTCAAGTGGCAGCAATTCCATTCAATAAAACAGATTTGCAACAAGAAAAACTTGCCATAGAGAATGCTCAAAAACGGCAACAACTAGTCACTTACATCGAAATTGGAGCCGTCGCTGTATTATTGGGTATGTTCTGTATGATTATGCTTCTGAGGCATCGGACGAAGAAAGGCCGCGCTGCCAAGCTGCAGGCACTTAAAGATTCAGAATCGGTATCGCGCGCTGAGGCCGAGCTTCTGATGGCCCAACAGTTGGCTGAGGAACAGGCAGAGCTTGCGGTAGCTCAAACAAAAACGAAAACTGCCGAAGAACTCCAGAAGCAAAAGACCAGAGAAGCGGTCGAACTTTTTTCGCGCGATAATCCGGACGAAGCTGCCCGTCTGATGAAAACTTGGCTATCGGAGGAGAGTTAGATGACTCAAGGGTTAACAGGAGTTCAAAAAGCAGCGATTCTCATGATTTCCTTGGGTCCAGAGAGTTCTGCTCAGGTGATTAAGCACCTCGCGGATGCAGAAATAGATCAGTTGACACTGGAGATGGCCAATCTGCGTAAAGTCACCCCAGAGCAACGAGATTATGTCGTGGAAGAATTTCATCAAATGTGTATGGCCAGTGATTATATAACCCAGGGAGGGATCGAGTACGCACGTGAAGTGTTGGAAAGGGCACTTGGGGAATCACGGGCGTTTGATATTATTAGCCGCTTATCCTCGTCCTTAAAGATGAGGCCCTTTGACCTCGTGCGTCGGACTGATGCCAAGCAGCTTTTTTCCTTTATTCAAGGAGAACACCCTCAGACAATCGCGCTCATCATGACGCACCTACCAGTCGATAAAGCAGCAACCTTACTTTCCAGTCTCCCCCCAGATCGACAGGCTGATGTAGCAAAACGCGTAGCGATGATGGGAAGAACGAGTCCAGAAGTGCTCAACGAGATTGAAAAGGTCTTAGAGCGCAAGATTACTAGTTTGGCACCGACGGATTATTCCGCTTCAGGCGGGATTCAAAGCATTGTAGATGTCCTTAACCGTTCGGATCAAGGAACGGTTAAAGTGGTCATGGATGCCTTGGAGATGGAAGATCCAGAATTAGCGGAACAGATCAAGCGGCAAATGTTTGTCTTCGAAGACCTCGTCATGCTTGACGACCGCGGGATTCAATTGGTCTTGCGTGAAGTAGAGACCAAGGACTTAGGTCTTGCTCTGAAAGGCTCCAATCCTGAAGTTGCGCAGAAAATCCTGTCCAATATGTCAGCGCGGGCCGGTCAGATGCTTAAAGACGACATGGAATTCATGGGCCCTGTACGGTTGCGAGATGTCGAAGATGCTCAGCAACGCGTTGTGAAGGTGATTCGCAAGCTTGAAGAAAGCGGTGTAATTGTCATTTCCAGAGGAGGTAGCGATGAGATCGTTTATTAGAGGGCGAGTTGTAAAGAGTTACGATGTCGAGGTGGCCGCACCACGGATGGTGGAACATAATGAAGAGTTTCAAGAGTTGGGCACGTGTTTGGCTGTTCTTAGTGTCGGAGTGGAGGAGCCAAACGTGCTAAGCCCAGAACTCTCGAGTTGGGTAGACACTACGTTCGAGGCAGAGGCTAAAGAAAAAGCAGCAATAATCCTTGAAGAGGCTAAAGAAAAAGCAGCAATGATCCTTGCAGAGGCTAAGGAAAAGGTAGCCATGATCCAGGCTGAGGCTGAAAGCTGTGCTCAGGAGCTACGTACCAAGGCTCAAGTGGAATCTGACCGTTTAAGCAAAGAGGTTATGGAGACTACACGGGCTGAGGTTTACCCAATAGCGCATGCCGAAGGGTATCAAGCGGGCAGGCAAGCAGGAGAAGCAGAGGGAAAACGTGCGTTTCAAGATGCTGAACAACTTTTCCAGTTGGCTCAGCGTGCAGTTCAAGAGGAATATGCTAAAGTAGACAAGGATTTGCTCCTTCTGGCGATAAAAATTGCTGAACGCTTAGTACGCGCGTTCCTGACCGTTGAACCCCAGCGCTTGGTCGCCATCATACAAGCCTTAACCTTGTTACCTCAGGAACGCCTCGGATGGAGGCTACATGTGGCTCCAGACGATGCCCGTTGGCTGGAGGAAAATCAGCCCCCTTGTCCGTGTCCGTGGGTTAGAGATGAGTCTCTCAATCCAGGAGATTGTTTTCTAGAATGTCAGGAGGGAGTTTTTGATGCTCGGCTTGAAGCCCAATTAGATAAATTAGAACATACTTTACGGGAGGAGCTCGAACATGGGAGCGTGGAACCAATTGATGCAGACGGTGGACCAGACTGAGCCGATTTCGGCCCAGGGTCGAGTTTCTAAGATCATCGGCTTGATGGTTGAAGCAGCCGGCCCGCGCGCGAGTGTGGGGGAGTATTGCCATATTATTACGCGTAACGGACGAGAGCTTCCGGCTGAAGTGGTTGGTTTTCGGGATGCAACGACTTTACTCATGCCTTTAGGTGAGCTTGAAGGGATTGCTCCAGGAGATCGTGTACTTCCGCAACGTCAGAAGCTAACCGTACCTGTGGGTCTCGGATTGCTTGGGCGGATTCTCGATGGACTGGGACATCCCATGGACGGGCGCCCACTTCTGACAGAAACAACGTACCCTCTGCAAAACAAACCACCTAATGCCTTATTGCGACCTCGAATCCGAGATGCGCTTAGTGTCGGAGTTAGAGCTATCGATGGGATACTAACGATTGGTCGAGGGCAACGAATGGGAATCTTTGCGGGTTCCGGTGTGGGCAAGAGCACCTTGCTGGGTATGATGGCCAGAAACACTGTAGCGGATGTCAACGTTATCGCCTTGGTCGGGGAACGTGGGCGGGAACTGCGTGACTTTATTGAGAAGGATTTAGGCCCGGAGGGGTTAGCACGCTCTGTGATCATTGTAGCGACGTCCGATCAACCGGCTTTAGTGCGTTTGAAGGCTGCTTTTACGGCGACAGCTATCGCCGAGTTTTTTCGGGACCGTGGGGAGAATGTGCTCCTGATGATGGACTCTGTAACACGCTTTGCTATGGCCCAGAGGGAAGTGGGGCTAACCGTAGGTGAACCCCCAGCAACTAGGGGATATCCCCCCTCAGTCTTTGCCTTATTACCGAAGCTATTGGAACGCTCGGGAATGGCAGAGACCGGAAGTATTACCGGAATCTATACGGTGTTAGTGGATGGGGATGATCACAATGAGCCAATTGCGGATTCGGTTCGCGGGATCCTCGATGGGCATATCGTCTTAACGCGGGAACTTGCCATGCAAAATAATTTTCCAGCCATTGATATTTTACAATCCGTCAGTCGGGTGATGAACGACGTCATCAGTAGGGAACATCAAGAATTAGCCGGTATTATGCGTGGACATATCTCAGTGTATCGAGATGCCAAGGATTTAATTGACATAGGGGCGTATACGCCGGGAAGTAATCCAAGTATCGATGCCGCCCTCGCGCATATGGACAATATTTTTGCGTTCACTCGGCAAGGGGTGGATGACCATGTAGGCTTTGAAGAGATGCTTAAACAACTGAAAGAGATTATCAAGCCAGTGTAAGACGCATGAGGGAATCATGCTCCAGCACTCAACTTTGTTTATCAAATCAGAGGTCAGAGATCAGAAGCCGGAAGTCGGAGTTAATGGCTTAAATCCTGGTGTTACAAGGCTCCTTAGTAGCAGAGAGTCTATCCTCGCCGAAGCAGCATTCATATTCATGGAGCCTTGGTGGTAGATAGAGTTGAGTACTGGACATCCTGCGGAGGGAGTGGAAACTATGGCAAGATTTCGCTTTCGCTTGGAGGCAAGCCTCCGCCTAGCGGAACAGGCTTTGGAAATGGCACAACGAGAGCTCACTCAAGAAGAGCAGATCTGGAAGACTTTAGTCGAAGCCTGCAAGCTTCAACAAGAGCATTTTAACGATGCGCAAGAAGGGCAACGGGACGCGGGTCGACATCGGCCCATGGAGTTAGGGATTTGGCAACTCTTTGCTTCAGAGCAACTGCGCCGATTGCTTCAATGTAATGAAGAGGAGAGGAAGCAAGAACGCATCGTGGAAAATGCACGTCACATTTTATTGGAAGCCCACCGCGAAGTGGAGAAGCTAGAGCGTTTAAAGGAAAAGCAAATCAAGGCCTTTCAGTTGGCTGAGTCCCTCAAAGAACAAAAGATATTGGACGAAACTGGTCAAGTTCTTCACTGGCGTCGGCAAATATTCAATAGCACGTAACGGAAGGGTGAAATATGATTAAAGTCACTCGCTTAAATGACAAAGTATTTACCATTAATTCCGACCTGATTGAAATGATGGAAGAAACCCCTGATACGGTCATTACCTTAACGGGTGGAAATAAATTCGTGGTATCGGAGCCCATCGAGGTTCTCATTGAAAGGATCGTTGAGTTTCGACGGCGCTGTCACCCGATTTGCAAAGTGGAGGAGCGATCAACTATATGAACCGAAAATCTTTAATTTTTATGATCCTCGCTGTGTTGATAGGCGTAGGATTGGGCGTAGGAGGGTTGATTGCAGCACAAAAGTTCATTTTTAAAACTCCGGCACGTAGTACTGCGACCGCGAGTGTACCGAAAATGGCGGGAGTATTACTACCCATCGGCGAATTCACCGTGAATTTACAGGGGGGGGCTTTTCTTAAAACGTCAATTACAGTTGAAGTCATAGATGCGAAGGCGGAAGTTCTATTGAAGGAGAAGGACGCATTTTTAAAAGATCGGGTCAACTCAGTGTTGATGAACAAATCCCTTACCGATGTACAAACACTTGCTGCGCGTGAAAAATTGAGAGAAGAGTTACTAAAAAAACTAAATGAAGTCGCGGAAAACAAAATCATTGAAGTATTGTTCCCGTCTTTGGTATACCAATAGCGTGGTTCGATGTTCGAAGATCGTGGTTCGAACATTGTAGACTATAAAACGAGCTTGAATATCGCGCTACGCATCAGGTGGCCGAATAACGAATGACGACCTGTGGTTCAAATAACAAATGTTGAAGTTACGGTTCTTAAATCGAACCACGAACCACGAACCACGAACCACGAATATCGAATTAGAGGGGGGGGATTTGATGGGAGACGTCTTGTCCCAAAATGAAATTGATGCTCTGTTGAGTGCGCTGTCCGATGGGCAAGTCGACGTGGAAGAAATGATGACGACCAAGAGTCAAACGCGGATTCGAGTATACGATTTTAAACGTCCCAATAAGTTCTCCACGGATCAGATTCGCTCTCTTCAAAATATTCACGAAAATTTTTGTCGAGGACTTACCACTTATTTCTCAGGAAACTTACACACGATTTCTGAATGCTCCGTCCTTTCAATAGAACAAATTACCTATGATGAATTCATTCGTTCGCTACCTAACCCCACAGTGCTCGGCCTCTACTCTATGAATCCTTTGGAGGGGACGATTTTAATTGAGGTGAGCCCTTCACTTACTTTCACAGTAGTAGATCGACTTTTAGGAGGGCAAGGGGAAGGTATTGAAAAGAACCGAGATTTGACGGAGATTGAAAAAACGATCATCGAAAACCGATTGTCCTCCATGACTTATATCACGGAAGAGGCTTGGGCAGAGGTTTACGAGCTTAAACCTACGTTAGTGTCGATGGAAACAAATCCTCAGTTTACGCAAATTGTGGCTCCGAATGAAATGGTTGTGCTCATCACTATTGAAGTTAGGGTTGGTCAAGAGGTGGGGATGATTAATATATGTATGCCCTATCTTGTGCTCGAACCCATCTTGGATAAGTTAAGTACGTTTTTCCTCTTTTCTACACAAGCGAAGGTTACTTCTCCAGAGCAGGTAGATGCAATTCGGCGAAAGATTGAATGGGCGAAGGTAGATATGGTAGCTTTTTTAGGTCATTCAGAGATCCTCGTTCGGGATCTCCTCGACCTTACTAAAGGAGATGTAATCCCGCTCCATCAATCCGTTAATGATCCGCTGCCAATTTTTGTGGGAGAATTCATGAAATTTAAATCTGTCCCTGGATTACACGGAGAGCATCTCGCCGTTCAGGTAACGGAAATTATAAAGGAAGGAGGGGAAGAAGATGGGTAACGGTATGCTCTCTCAGGAAGAGATTGACGCATTGCTTCGGGGCACAATGGAAGCAGACTCAGAGCAAGAGCAAGAGCAAGTGGCAGAGCAAGAGCCAGAGCCAGAGCCAGAGCCGAAGACATCACTTACAGAAGACCTTTTAGATGATATGGAAAAAGATACCCTCGGAGAAATTGCCAATATTTCGATGGGAACTGCAGCCACGACTTTATCTCAGCTCTTAGGTAAAAAGGTAGACATCACTACACCTAGAGTTGATTTGACGACCTCTGAAAAGATTCGAAAAGATTATCCTACCCCTTCCGTGATTTGTAATGTCAAATATAAAGCTGGGATTGAGGGCTCCAACGTCTTGATTCTTTCCCAACAAGATGGTTCGGTCATCGTGGATCTGATGATGGGAGGAGACGGAAAAAATCCTACTCCTGAACTCTCAGAACTTCAAATTAGTGGAATTTCCGAGGCTATGAACCAAATGATGGGGTCAGCGGCCACTTCCATGTCCACCATGTTTAATTCCATGGTGGATATTACTCCTCCAGATTTATTGCTCACTGATTCGTCAAATGAGAAAGATATTATTCAAGATTTCCTACATGCGGATGAATCGCTGGTACGCATCTCCTTCCGGATGGTTGTTGAAGATGTCATAGACAGTAAATTAATCCAAGTGATCCCACTAAGCGTGGCCAAAGGGATGGTCAATAAGTTGATGGGCGGAATGATGGGAGGAGCCTCTGCGGCTCCGGCGGCTCAGACCGTTGCCCCTTCCCAGCCTACTCCTACAGCAGTATCCTATCAGACTCCACCGCCATCCCCACAACCAACTTATGAGGCACCGCCTTATCAGGCGTCAGCTGACTACCCTCCATATGGGGCTCCTCAGCCTTATGCTCAAGCCGGAACACAAGGGGGATATTATCCGCCACCGTCAAATTATGCTCCTGGGCCTACGACACCCGTTCAACCGGCCCAGTTTGCCCCACTTCTTCCCGGACAACCGATGGTACAACCAGATAACCTAAGTTTGATTATGGATGTGCCGTTACAAATTAGTGTGGAGTTGGGTCGAGCTAAAAAAACGATCAAGGAAATTTTGGAGATGGGCCCAGGTTCAGTCATCGAACTGGATCGTTTGGCTGGGGAATCAGTGGATATGATTGTCAATGGTAAGTTGATTGCCAAATGTGAAGTCGTTGTCATAAATGAGACGTTTGGAATTCGAATTACTGATATTGTTCATCCCATGGAACGGATGAATTCGCTTAAATAAAGGAGGAGAACCGAGTGAGTGCTACGATTATGATTGTTGATGATGCCGCGTTTATGCGTATGATGCTGAAAGACATCTTGACCAAGAATGGGTTTACGGTCGTTGGTGAAGCAGAAAATGGGGCTGTAGCCGTGACTAAATACATGGAGTTGCAGCCGAACTTGACAATCATGGACATTACCATGCCGGAAATGGATGGCCTTCAAGCGGTCAAAGAAATTCGCAAACGGGATTCGAAAGCCCGAGTTATTATGTGCAGTGCTATGGGCCAACAATCTATGGTTATTGAAGCGATACAGTCTGGGGCCAAGGACTTTGTCGTTAAACCCTTCCAAGCGGATCGAGTGGTTGAGGCTGTCACGAAGGCGTTGAAGTAGTATGCCGAACATAGAGGACCAGGCATTTCCTCCTAGTGGGGCCGCTTCGGCGGTTACAAATTCTGTATTCCCTTGGTGGGGGCTTATGGGAACGGTGCTGGTTTTCCTCCTTATTTTGATCGTGTCTCTCTGGGTTATCCGCCGTCTCAATCGGGCTAGTGTTCGGAATCTGAATGCTCCATGGGCAAGGGTTCTCGACCGACAAATGTTAGGTGGTCAGCAGAGCCTCTATCTGGTAGAAATTGCAGGACAGCTTCAGGTTTTAGGGGGGTCAGATCATCAATTGCTAAAAATCAGTGAGATAAATGATCCTGAGATTGCCGCCGAAATCTTGGAGGAAATAGCAACCCGCCCTATTGAAAGGGTTGATGGTTGGGCTAAAAGCTTTCAGAAACTTTGGCCGGGACGGTCTCGAAAGATGGATACTTTTTCTGTGGAACTGGAGCGATTGCTTGATGAGGTGAAAAAATAATGTCCTCTTCAAGCCATTTAAACAAAATACTCACAATTGGGATGCCTTTTGGAATTTCTCTGGGATTAGGGATGTTTGCATATCCTAGGATGACCTTAGCTGCTGGACTAACTTTGGATCTGGGTACCACTTCGGCGCAACAAACAGGAACGTCTCTACAGCTCTTAATGCTTATGACAGTGTTGTCTTTGGCTCCGGCTATTCTTATGCTGATGACATCCTTTACTCGGATTATTATTGTATTGTCCTTTGTGCGAAATGCACTAGGAACTCAGCAACTTCCCCCTAACCAGGTTATAGTGGGATTGGCCTTATTTCTTACTTATTTTGTTATGGTTCCGACTTGGACCCAGATTAATACAAATGCACTCCAACCCTATCTGAAGAATCAAATCACCCAGACGGAGGCTCTCAGTAAAGCAGAGGAACCGCTCAGAAATTTCATGTTCAGACAAACTAGGGAAAAGGATTTGGAGCTTTTTGTGGGGTTATCTAAAATGGAGAGACCCAAAACTTATCGGGACGTTCCGACGCATGTGCTTATTCCGGCCTTTGTAATTAGTGAATTAAAAACGGCGTTTCAAATGGGATTCGCGATTTTTATTCCCTTTATTGTCATTGATATGATTGTCTCTAGCACCCTAATGTCGATCGGGATGATGATGCTCCCCCCCATGATGATTTCACTGCCGTTTAAATTGCTTTTGTTTGTACTGGTAGACGGTTGGCATCTGGTGGTTGAGTCACTGGTGACGAGTTTTAAGTAAGAGAATGGTGAAGGAGGAATCGCGGTGGACCAGAGCATGGTACTTTATATGGCAAAAGAGGCTGTAGGCGCTGTGCTTCTTGTAGGCGGGCCGATTCTCGGAACGAGTTTGTTGGTTGGTCTGCTGGTCAGCATCTTCCAGGCAATGACGCAAATCCAAGAGCAGACGCTTACCTTTATTCCAAAAGTTGTAGCAGTGGCTGCCGTCCTTTTGGTGCTGGGGCCGTGGATGCTGTCTGTTCTGACGGCATACACTTCGAATCTTTTGAAACAATTGGCGTCGTTCGGAGGACTGTAATCGTAGTTCGTAGTTCGATATTCGTAGTTCGAAAACTACGGATCGAACCATAGATTCGAGTTTTGAACTATGGACAACGAAACGAACTACGAACTACGATCGGACCTTAGGGTTCGAACCACGAACTACAAATATCGAATGTCGAAGATGGGACTTCGAACCACGAACCACTAATATCGAACCACGAGTAGGGGGTGAGATTTTTGGGCCTGACAGACCTGCTCCAGTGGAATCTCTCGTTGTTTCTATTAATTTTATCCCGCTGGGCTGGTATGATTATGTTAGCCCCAGTCTTTGGTGCTAGGGGAGTTCCGGGATTTGTAAGGCTTGGCTTGGCCGCGAGCATTACCGTGATTGTCTATCCCATGATCTCTGCGGCCAAGCCATCGATTCCTATTGAGCTATTGCCATATATCGCGGTGGTGATCAAAGAGGTTTTGGTGGGGTTGGTCATTGGATTTGTAATATATACGATGACGTCCATTTTACAAGGGGCAGGGCAACTGATCGATTTTCAAATGGGGTTTACCATGGGGGCAGCAATTGACCCTGTTTATGGAATACAAAGCCCCATGATGGGTAACTTCCAGATGGTTTTAGCTACGATGCTTTTATTGGCAACCAATTCACATCACTATCTTATCGCTGCTATGCTCAAGAGCTATGCGTATATTCCAATTAACCCTTCTAATCCGCCCGGTAATTTCTCCTTTTACGCCCAGCTCATGGCTAACGTGTTTGCTTTAGCGATTCAATTGGCAATGCCAGTTTTTGGGGCACTTCTAGTTTCAGATGTTGGGGTAGGCCTGTTGTCTAGGACAGTACCTCAACTCAATATTTTCTCGATTGTTTTCCCCGTTAAAATAATTTTTGGATTTATCATTTTGTTCCTCGCGATTCCCTTCTTTGGAGAGTCTATAATGCACCTCTTTAATACGAACATGGCTTGGATCTTAGAACTTTATCAGGGGTGGAAGCAATGAGTGAAAAAAAACACCCCGCCACGTCCAGGCGCAAAGAGGATGCACGTAAAAAAGGACAGGTTTTTAAAAGCCAGGAAGTAATTTCAGCGTTGATGTTTATAGGCCTTGTTGCCGTTCTCAAATACTGGATTCCAAGTATGATACTGCGCATGAAACAACTGTTTCCTTATGTCCTGGGAGTTTCTTCGGAGTGGACAGAACGTTCGGTGGCCAGCTTAATGCTGAACACTCTTTGGCTCGGAATTCAAATCATTGCGCCGATTTTCGCTGTAGGTTTAATAATTGCTTTAACAGCAAATTACATTCAAGTCGGGTTCCTCTTCACGGGGGAGTCCATGAAACCTCAACTTTCCCGCTTAAGTCTGGTCAGTGGTGCTAAACGGATGTTTGGTGTTAAGGCCTGGGTGGAATTAGCAAAATCCCTGACCAAAGTAATCCTGATTGGGTATTTTTTGTACGCGAGTTTCCGAGATCGTATTGCAATCTATCCCGCTTTGCAGCAACTGGATTTGGGTCAAGGAGCCGTTTTGTTAGGTCAAGCCATAATGGAGCTTGCCTGGAATATCTCGCTTTCTTTTCTAGGCATAGCTGCTTTGGATTACCTCTATCAGCGCTGGGAATATGAAAAAAACTTGCGGATGTCTGAAGAGGAATTAAAGCAGGAATATAAGCAAACAGAAGGAAATCCTGAACTTAAAAGTGAAATTAAGAAAAGACAACGGGCTCTGGCCATGAGTCGGATGATGCAGGATATGAAAAAAGCGGATGTTGTCATCACAAACCCAACCCACTTTGCAGTTGCCCTTCGCTATAATTTAAAAGTCCAGAAAGCACCCTACGTTGTCGCCAAAGGACAGGATCAAATTGCCCTGCGCATGCGGGAATTGGCGAAAGAATATGACCTAGTGATTATGGAAAATAAGCCGCTGGCAAGAGCCCTCTATGCTCAAGTTGAAATCGGGCAAGGAATTCCGGCGGAGCTTTATAAAACGGTTGCCGAGGTTTTGGCCTTTGTGTATCGTCTTAAGAAAAGGAAGTCTTTGACGGGGTGAGGAATGAAATTAATTACACGTTCACCAAAGCTCCGGAGCGGCTCGTTTGTTTACGAAGCTAACGCACATAACCTCTGGGATTATCTGAATGTGCGACCAATGTGCGTCTTCACGCTTCGCCAACTGCACTCGACACGCTCCTCCCGCTTGATGGTTCTCTTTGCAATTTAATTTCATTCCTTGGCTAAGCAGCGACGAGGCTTATGACGAGGAAAATGACGAGGAAGGAATATACGTTTCTTGCTTAAAGAGCACTCAAAGGGGATTTGCATCAACGTACGCAAACAGCGCCACATGCAAGCAAGAATAGTCCCCACTTGCAAGCGCATTTGCACGTAACTTGGCCTAGACGACGAATCAAGAATTGCCTAACCCTATAGACCCAAGCAAGAGGAAGTTCCTTGGCTTTATGCAAGCAAGTGCAAGCAGTACCCTCCCTACGCCTTCACTTGCAAAGAGCTCCCACCACCGTTCCATCCTGGTGACCCAAGCAGAGGAAGTTTCTTAGCTTAGAGAGCACGGAGAGCGGAATTGCGTCAATGAGCGCAGACGCTAAAGCGTTAAGAAACGCAACGGTTCACATGCAGAAAGCCCAGAGGTTTTGCGTTTTAGTTTTAGCGTCAAACGAATAGCAATGAAACGTGTGCGAACGTGCTAAGACACTTCCTCCAGCGGACACGAAAGCAAGAACCGTCCCCACTTGCACCCAAGAAACTTCCTCCCGCGAGAGGCTTAATCCAAGCAATTTTGAAAGGAGGAACCCTGATGGCCGTATCGATGAAACGTCGATTACTGGATAATACAGACATTTTGGCAGCAATCGGAATGGTGGGCATCGTGGTCATGATGGTTGTTCCGTTGCCCGAGGGATTTCTGGATATATTAATCACCTTGAATATTACAGCTTCAGTGCTAACTATAATGCTGGCAGTTTTCGCCAAAGACCCTTTAGAATTTTCTGCTCTTCCTTCACTCTTGCTAACTCTGACGTTGTTTCGTTTGTCATTGAACATTTCGGCTACTCGTCTTATTCTCCTTGACGGCAGTGCAGGACAGGTCATTCAACAGTTTGGAGCATTCGTCATTCGAGGAAATCCGGTCGTAGGTTTTATTATATTTATTATCTTAGTTCTTGTTCAATTTATTGTAATCACCAAAGGCGCTGAGCGTGTTTCGGAAGTAGCTGCGCGGTTTACCTTGGATGCCATGCCGGGGAAACAAATGTCCATTGATGCTGACCTCAATGCTGGGATGATTACCGAACAACAGGCTCGCGATCGTCGTACAGCAATTCAACAGGAAGCAGATTTCTATGGTGCAATGGACGGTTCTACTAAGTTTGTTAAGGGGGATGCAATCGCCGCAATTATTATCTTGTTTATAAATATTGTTGGTGGTTTTATTATGGGGGTCGCGATGGAAGGGATGCCTTTGCTTGAGGCCCTGCATAAATATACTTTGCTGACCATCGGGGAGGGGCTCGTTTCCCAGATCCCGGCGCTCATGATCTCAACCGCAACGGGCCTGGTTGTCACGCGGGCAGCTTCGGAACAAAATTTAGGTAATGATTTGGCCAAACAACTGTTTAGAAATCCAAAGGCCTTGTTCATAACGGCGGGTGTGTTGATCATATTAGCCTTTCTCGGTTTACCGCCACTCCCGTTAATGATTGTTGCCATTGCTTTAATAGGTGCAGGAATTATGCTTCAAAAGAACTCCAAGGTATCGGTCGTCGAGGAAACGGCAGCTGCCAGGGAGTCTGAAATCGAAGAGAGCAAGAAACCGGAAAATGTTCTCAACCTTTTGCAAATTGACCATATGGAACTTGAACTGGGTTATGCTCTAATCGCCTTGGTCGACATTCAGCAAGGGGGAGATTTGCTCGATCGAATTGTCCTGATTCGCCGCCAAATTGCCAGTGAAATGGGATTTATTGTTCCAGTGATACGGGTTCGCGACAATATGAATTTACAGCCTAACCAATATGTAATCAAAATCCGAGGAGCGGAAATCGCCTCGGGTGAAATATTAGCAGACCATTATATGGCTATGAGCAGTGGATTTGACGATGATTCCATTCCGGGGACCCCGACCAAAGAACCCGCCTTTGGGCTGGACGCCAAATGGATTAATGCGATATACAGGGAACAAGCGGAGCTTAGTGGTTGGATGGTGGTGGATGCTCCGACCGTTCTGGCGACCCATATTACGGAAGTAATTAAGACGCAAGCTTGGGAAATTCTCAATCGTCAAGATGTCAAAACCCTCATTGATCATGTAAAGGAACAGTCCCCAGCAGTGGTGGAGGAGTTAATTCCTGATCTTCTTAATCTTGGGCAAGTGCAGAAGGTTCTATCGAACTTACTGCGCGAAAGGGTCTCAATTCGAGATATGGTTTCGATTCTTGAAACTCTTGCTGACCAAGCGCAGGTCACAAAAGATCTCGACCGGTTAACGGAACATATCCGGCAGACTTTAGCTCGACAGATATTACAGCCACTCGTCGGCAAAGATAAAACCTTAAACGTGATCACTCTGGATCCTCAGATTGAACAACAGATTCTCGACAGTATTCACCCGTCCGATTATGGCACTTATTTGGCGCTCGATCCGAAGATGTTACAAGTACTCGTACAAAACCTCACGAAAGAGGTAGAGAAGGTCATGCTTAAAGGGTTGACACCAGTGATTGTCTGCGCACCGTTGGTAAGAATTAATTTAAAACGTGTAACTGAACGTCAACTTCCACAACTTATGGTGCTCTCATATAATGAATTGGTTCAAGGCATACAAGTGCAAGCTGTAGGAATGGTGGGGATGGAAAGTGCGAGTTAGGCGATTTGTAGGAGATAGTGTGACAGAAACCATGGGAAAAGTGAAGAGGGAACTTGGATCGGAGGCGGTCATCCTACAGACTCGTGAGTTTCACGAGGGAGGTTTCCTGGGCTTATTTGGCAAGACGAAGGTGGAAATTACTGCGGCCATTGAAGAAAAACCAGTGACTGCCCAGACAACTCCGGTTTCCAATTATGGGTATAAGGTCGAGGAAGCTAAATCACCGAAGATTATTCCTGCGCCTGATTTCAATAAACAGACAGGAGATTTTCAAGAAGAAATTATAGCTATGCGTCGGATGCTTGAAAAAATGAATAAACATATAGAAGGGCTGGGAACGGAAAAAAGCGTTTGGCCCGCGATGCTTCAAAGGTGGGCGGATCACTTACAGGACAGAGGGATAAAGGAAAACTTAGTTAAGCTCTTAATAAGCCACGTGCAACAAACTTTGCGGCCAGAAGAATGGGTTAATAATTCCCAGGTATACGCTCGGCTTGAAGCTAATATCCGCCAAATCTGCGGTCAGATAGGGCTTATTCAGCCAGGGATTGACAAGCCAAGGATTGTCGCTTTGATCGGAGCGACGGGAGTTGGAAAAACGACGACGATTGGTAAACTTGCAGCAGGGTTTAGTATTGTTGATAAACGCAAAGTCGCCTTGATTACGGCTGACACGTATCGGGTTGCCGCTGTAGAGCAACTTAAAACGTTTGGCGAGATCATCGGGGTGCCTGTTGAAGTAGCGATGACACCCAACGGACTGCTTGAGGCACTTAATCTTCATGCGGATAAAGAACTAATTTTTATCGATACGGCTGGCCGTAGTCCGCATCATGAGTTGCATATGTCTGAACTCCGCGCATTTTTGGATAAGGCGCAACCAGATTTTACAATGCTGGTCCTGAGCGCGACAACCCAGTTTTCGGATCAACTTAGGATCTATCAACGTTTCGAAGGCTTAACAACGCATCTCATCTTCACAAAGTTGGACGAGGCTGGGAGTGTAGGCTCCATACTAAATCTTTTGGGACAAACAACTCTCCCCACAGCCTATCTAACGAACGGTCAAAGTGTCCCTGATGACATTGAGGCAGCAACGCCTAACCGAATTGCGCGTTATGTTTTAGGGGAGGAGATGCCCCATGCATGATCAGGCGAGCGTATTGCGAGAATTGGCTTACAGAAGAAAAAATAATAACAAAATGAGAGTTATTGCAGTGACCAGTGGTAAAGGGGGAGTAGGTAAAACTAATTTCACGGTTAATCTAGCCCTTGCTTTGTCCGAATACGGACAACGCGTTATAATTCTCGATGGAGATTTGGGGCTGGCGAATGTGGATATTGCCTTTGGGCTTACCGCTCGGTATACCATTGAGCATTTATTATCCGGAGAAAAAACTATTGAACAGATTCTGCTTACTGGTCCACAGGGAATTGGAATAATACCAGGTGGGTCGGGTGTTCAGGGACTAGCCAACTTGGAGCGGAATAAGCTGTCCAATGTCATAGCCAATCTCGGGCGGTTAGAAAAGATGACCGATTTGCTGATTATTGATACCGGAGCAGGCCTCGGGTATACAGTGATTAATTTTTTAAAGGCCGCAGACGATATTATTATGGTCACAACGCCCGAACCTACAGCGTTAACTGATGCGTATGGTTTGCTTAAAACGTTGAGGAAAGAAGCAGAGGAAGTGCCGATTCATGTGGTGGTTAACCGAGTGCGGAATGAAACTGACGCTCAGGCTACGTTTAAAAGGTTGGAAACGGCCGTCCAAAGGTTTCTGGATGGTTCGCTTAATTATATGGGATGGGTTTACGATGATCCGCTCGTTGGACGTTCTGTTATGCAGCAAGAGCCTTTGGGAATTAGTTTCCCGGAAAGTCCGGCCTATAAATGCATTCAGTGGATTGCAGGTACGGTAGCTGGGATTTATCACAATCCGCCTCGCCAAGCAGGTGGAGTCCGAGGCTTTTTGAGTAAGCTGCTGCGTTCATTATAAACGTATAAATATTACCTCTAGAAACTTATTACTGATGTATCTGAAGTATAATGAACTTATCTAGGAGCTTAAAGATATTCAAACCACGAATATCGAACCTCGAACTAAGAAAAGGGGGACGACGAAATGTCATATAAAAAGAAGCTTGTACTCGGGCTCCCTGTGGAACTTGATGTACTGGAAGGTGTGTATGAAGGAGTATATCGGTCGCGAATCGAAGAAGTTGGAGAGAAAATTCTCGTAGTTGGTGCACCGTATCAAAATGGAGAGCTTATTCCTTTACGGGAAGGGACGAAGGTTAAACTGACCTTTTGGGACGAAGTGTCAGCTTATTCTTTTCAAGCAAAAATTATGCAGAGAATTGCGGTTCCTATTCCAATGTTCATGTTTGCTTTGCCGGATACAGTAACTAAAATTCAACGCCGCAACTTTGTAAGAGTTTCAGCTACTTATCCTCTAACCTTTCAATCGGTGACTAAGGAAGGACTTAGCGATAGTCACCAAGGAACTATGCTTGATTTAAGTGGTGGGGGAATTCGATTTTGGACGGTGGTGCCTGTGGAAAATAAGTCTTTACTTTATGCTTCATTAGCCCTGCCCGGCGGAGAACTGCAGACCCCACTTCGCGTCTGCCGAGCTGATAAACAGGACGATGGTAAACGGTATGTTGTTTCAACCGAATTCCATGACCTCGCTGAGCGAGTACGAGATCGAGTTATTCGTAGCGTCTTTGAGATACAGAGGGAAATGCGTAAGAAGGGATTGGTCTAGATGGAGATTACTCAGCTCCAACTTGACGCCTTGCGTGAAATAGGAAATATCGGGTCGGGACATGCCGCAACAGCCTTATCTATCCTTTTACAACGTCGTATCGATATGTCTGTACCGGAAGTTTGGGCAGTTCCGTTCGAAGAGGTGTCGGTCATTGTTGGACAACTTGATTTACCTCAGGCGGTCATGTATGTAAAAGTCGAGGGAGAGGCCCCGGGAAAAGCTGTTTTTTTCTTTTCAGTTGAAAGCGCAGAAATAGTGGTTCAAGCTCTACTTGGGACGGATGTACCCCTGGATCTCTTTAATGATGAGATGGCGCAATCGGCTTTGCAAGAGGTTGGGAATATTTTAGTGAGCTCTTTCCTTATTGCTTTAACACAATTTTCGGGTATTCCCCTTCAACCTTCTGTTCCGGCTTTAGCGATAGATATGATTGGCGCTAGTTTAGAAGCGATTTTCCTTGAAGAAGGTATGCTCGACGATACAGTGCTGTTTATCGATACACAACTTTCCGGAATTCCTAAAATCGAAGGGCAATTTATCTTTTTGCCGGATAAGGGTTCACTGAAAAAATTGTTGGGAGCCATGGGATTATGAATGGAGTTATTACTGTTGGCATGGCAGATTATAAAACAGCAAAAGCACCAGAAATTTTGCTCACTGCTGGATTGGGGTCTTGTATAGGGATATGCATTCACGACCCAGTATTAAAGGTCGGCGGAATGGCCCATATTATGCTTCCATCCGCAAATGGAAGCTTAGGGGGGAATCCAGCGAAATATGCGGACACTGCGCTGGAATTATTACTTAAGGAGATATCAGGAATGGGTGCTAATAAATCCCGTCTCAAGGCAAAGATTGCTGGCGGCGCTCAGATGTTCTCTTTTCCGGGGAAACCTCCGATACTTAAAATTGGGGATCGTAATGCAGAAGCGGTGGAACAGGAACTGAAAAAAAGAGGAATTCCGCTCTTAGTTATGGATGTAGGAGGAAGTTTTGGTCGCACAATTCATTTTGATGTAGGGACAGGGGAATTGCGCATTAGAACAATAAATCATGGAGAAAAGGTGGTTTAATGGTTGACCAAAACTGTCTAGTGTATCAGACCTGGGCCAAGCGCATTACACTGACCACTACCTTTATAGTTGTCGTCCTAAGTTGGATAAATTCAGTAAAGATACCGGACTTAATTGTCCGTGCTGGGGTTTCCTTTGGGGTCATGTATCTCTTAATAGTCGGAAGCTTTCGCTTGTTTGAATGGGCTGCACCTCCAGAACCTGAGGATGAGCAACTTAGCTCGGATTCTGGGCAAGGAAAGCTTATTGATATTTCAGTTGGAGATGATGAGCTCCAAACGCCAGAGGGACAAGACACTAATTTTCCCGGACAGGTTGATCCTAGTCTAAGCACAGGATTACCAGGTGCCGAACAACAAGCTGACATCGTTCGCCGCATGGGCTGGGAGTGATCGTGGTTCGATGTTCGATATTCGTTGTTCGAACCAAGGACTACGGACTACATATTCGATGTTTACTATTCAAAAAACACGACCACAGTAATGAGATTCGAACCACGAACCACGAACTTCGAACATCGCTAAGGGGGTGGGTTAGTCTTGATGTCAAACGCATATGAAGCCGCTTCGCGCGGACCGTGGAAACAAGAACAAATTGAACAATACCTCCCTTTGGTTAAGCGCATTGCGGGTCGTTTAGCGATGTCCCTTCCACCCCATATTGACGAGGATGATATCATCGGCTATGGGGTCTTCGGGTTGCTGGACGCCTTGGATCGTTTTGAAGCTGCTCGGGGGTTTAAATTTGAAACATATGCAACAATCCGCATTCGTGGTGCCATGATTGACGGACTCCGAACCATGGATTGGGTTCCTCATTCCGCAAGACAGAAAGTGAAGCGGGTTCAAGATGGCTTTGCCGAGTTGGAATACCGACTTGGACGGGCAGCCACGGTGCAAGAAGTCGCGGATTTACTTAAAGTGGAGCTACGGGAAATAGAAGGGGTTCTGGCCCAGGCCCAAATGTTGACACTGACCTCGTTCGATGAAACCACAATAGACGGTGAAGGGGACAGTAGTGGTACGCCACTCAATTTGCTTATTGATACCGATGCCCAAGAAGCGTTTCAGGCGGTAGAAAAAGAGGAACAAAAACGGCTCCTTGGTTTTGCAGTGGAAAAATTACCCGATAAAGAGAAATTAGTGGTTGCGCTCTATTATCAAGAAGAACTCACCTTGAAAGAGATCGCGGCAGTTCTAAAACTTTCCGAATCTAGGATTTCTCAACTGCATTCCCAAGCGATCTTGCGCTTAAGAGGCAGACTTAGTCGACAAAAGAAGAATTTGTTTTGAATAATAAGGCTAATGTTTTAATAAGGTTTAGCCGATAAAACTCATAGAAAACTGAATGGAGGTGATTGCAGGTGGCGGGTATTAATGTCCTTTCGGATATACAAAAAGGTGGAAGCAAGCTTGAGAAAATATCTAATCCAAAGGAGAAAGATGGTTTAGATAGCTCCAATAACACTGTGACAGTCTTTGCAGCATTACTTAGTGGCGCGATGAATTTGAACGCAGATTCGAAAGGGCAGAACTCTAAGGTAGGCGAAGATTTGGGAGAAGGGCAGAGCGTAGATCAACCTGTACAAAGTACTCAAAACATACCAAACATACAAAACCTTTTTGCGCTTTCATTTCCTTCACAGCTTATACTTCAGAGTGGTCTTCCGGCAGGCAAGGAAGCCAATTCCGGAAATGTTGCGAGCCAGGGAAAATCAGCGGACGACCCTAGTTTAGTTGGGTTGAACGAAGTCTCTCTAAGCACAGGCGGGATTTCTGCGCCGACAGGGATGTCGATGTCTAAATCTCAAGGGGATAACCCTGGAATTGCGGAGTTGGATAAATATAGACAGGCTATAGCAGAGTTTTTAGTTGAACTCTCAGGAGAAATTACAAACTCTTCATTGAAGGGGGCTTCATTAAGTTCAAAAAGCACGAACGATCATAGTCTGGATATGGCGAAAATCGTTCAGGGCTGGATGATGTTGACTGATGAGGTAGCTAATAAATTTGTGCAAGCTTCGAGTGGTCAAGCCATAGAGAGCGTGGAGATATCTAAAGCACTTGAAGAGGGAGGTGCAACCACAGCTACCTCTTCGGCTAGTAAGGCCTTTGATTTTTTAGAGGCACTATCAGGTGATAGCTTAGCCCCTGTTTCGAAGGAGAACCCGATAGGTTCAGAAAAAACTGAAGTAAAGGACTTTCGTCAGAATTTAGCGAAAATCATTCAGGGCTGGATGACGGTGACTGATAAGGCAACCCCTAATTCAGTGCTTGATGAGGCCATAATTTCGGGAGATAGCGCAACCCCCGCATCTAAGGGGAGTCCTATGAGTTCAGAAAAAAACGGAGAAAAGGACCTTCGTCAGTCTTTTGCGAAGATCCTTCATCAAGCACTAGAGAGCGTGGAGATACCTAAAGCACTCCAAGAGGGAGGTGCGACGACGGCTAATTCAGCGTTTAATGAGGCCATAATTTCGGGAGATAGCGCAGCCCCCGCTCCTAAGGGAAACCTTATGAGTTCAGAAAAAACTGGAGTGATGGACCTTCATCAGGATTTAGCGAAGATCATTCAGAGCTTTATGACACTGATGGATGACGTTGCTAAAGAAGGTTCTAATTCGACTAATCAAAAGGGAATTCAACCGTTGCTTAACTTTTTATCAAGATTAGGGTTTGGAAATGCTAATCCGGTGTTAAATGGGAAAGCTTCTACTCTGCAAGCAGCTCTTAACCCTATACCTAGCCAAGAGGTTAAAGACGTAAAAATGTCTCAGGGAGTGAATGAAGCGCTGGAAGCAGAGGACGGTATTATCTATCCTGCGACTAAAGGAAGTTCGAAACTCCACGTGCAGCAGAAATTAGATATTCTGGGCACTAAGGAAAATATAACTTCGAAAATTTCTCCAAGAGCTTCCAGAGAAGAAGCTCAAAAGGGTGTCAGTAGTCAATCTACAGACGTCTCTGGCGTGAAAGATACAAGAAATCAGAATTTAAGTGCTGGTATTGGAGCTTCAAGCAACCTTGTGGTAGCAAACGTAGCAGACGGGAAAACAATCGCGATTCCTGTCTGGGAACAAATCTCCACTGCACTTCGTGAGCAAGTCAAGAACAGATCCCAGGATTTGAAGCAACTGGACATTCAACTACACCCTGAAGATTTAGGGAAAATCCAAATCAATCTCCGCTGGGATAAAGGGCAGGTTCATCTACAGGTATACGCTTCTGAAGCCGCGACTGGACAGATCCTTCAGAGTCAACTCTCGGATTTGCGCCACACACTGACGAATCAGGGAGTGAATTGCGGTATGTTAGAAATGGGACAAGGGAGTGATAGGCAACAGAATCCTCAAGGAAATGAGTCCCAAAGGGCGTTCAATCAAACCGCACACCCCGACGAGGATGAGGAACTAATCTCAGTCCCCAACTCCCTTTCACCTGGACAGCCTGGAGTCAATCAGATTAATGTCATTGCTTAGGAGGTAGTTATGAGTAACACAATTGATAGGACCGGATCCGCAAATAATACTACTGGTGCAGGGAGTGGGAGTCAGTCGACCGTGACCAATGATGCGCTGGGAAAAGACGATTTTCTCCAGTTACTAGTTGCGCAGATGCAAAATCAAGATCCTCTGAATCCAACGGATAGCAAAGATTCCATCGCGCAATTGGCACAGTTTAGTTCTTTGGAGCAGATGAACAATATCTCTGCCTCTATGAACTCATTGAGCCAAAGCATGACTTACTTCTCCCAACAATCGTCACTCACCCAAGGGGCAGCTATGATTGGCAAATGGGTGAGCGGAGTGGATACAGATGGAGAGACCGCAATTGAAGGCACCGTTGAAGCCGTGAAGTGGCTCGAGGGTGATCCCAAGCTGCAGATTCGCAAGGAAGACGGAACTCTTGTGGATTTGGAAATGAGTATGATTACACTGGTCAAGAGTCAACAGCCAGTTAGTGTAGCGACAGTGACTCCATAAATGTAATAACCTGTCTTTATTAAGTAATTAGGTCACAAGTACATAAAGAGGAGGAAAATTCGCTATGATGCGTTCTCTGTATTCGGCAATTTCGGGGTTGAAAAATCATCAAGTTAAAATGGATGTTATCGGGAACAACATTGCCAATGTTAATACAACAGGTTTTAAGCGGAGTCGGGTCTCGTTTGCCACCACATTGAGTCAAACTATGAAAGGGGCATCAGCGCCTACCGCGACTGTGGGTGGAACCAACTCAATGCAGATTGGTATGGGTGTGATGTTAGGTGCTATCGATCAAATTATGACCCAGGGAAGTTCACAATCTACGGGAAAAGCTACGGATATGTTGGTACAGGGAGAAGGATTTTTCGTTTTAAATAATAATGGAACAGTGTACAGTCGTGCAGGGGCTTTTGGCTTGGATAGCGATGGAAATCTGATCGATCCGGCCACTGGAGCTAGAGTTCAAGGGGTTATGTTTGCAGATGAATCGGCGGCAGCAGCTGTTCCGGAGATAACAACAACATTGGACGACGTCGGCCCTCCGCCGGTATATACACAGCCAGAACTTACTGGGATTCAAATCAAGATCGGTTCAGGACTATATAATTCAGAACCGGTAGAAGGGGAAGCAGCTCTAGATAGTTATACTATTGACCAAAAAGGTGTGATTACGGGTGTATATGTTACTCCGGCAGTAGTAGAAGATGGAGTAATTACTACCGCAGCTGTATCCACGACTGCAAAAATCGGCCAAATTGCCATAGCAACTTTTGCAAATTCTGCTGGGTTAGAGAATATCGGCAACAATTTTTATAGAGAAACTCCTAACTCCGGTTCAGCTATGTCCGGAGAAGCTGGTTCAACTGGCCATGGTACAATCGTATCCAATACCGTTGAGATGTCCAATGTCGACCTTTCTACAGAGTTTACGGATATGATCGTAGCTCAGCGGGGCTTTCAAGCCAATTCTCGGGTTATTACGGTATCGGACACTCTCTTAGAAGAACTGATTAACCTCAAGCGTTCATAGTCCGGAAGTCAGAGGGCAGAAGCCGGAAGTTGGAGTCTTTAGCAGAATGAGGCTTTGACAGGCCCCATTAGCCCTCATACCACTTCTTTAGTGTCGCCTTAGTGGCATCGAACGAGGGTTGATCTTTGCATAATATTTCAGAAGACGGAGGACTCCTAATGCGACTAGCACAAACTGCTGCCTCGGGAATCCGGGCGCAGCAGGTGGCGGTAGATACCATAGGAAATAATATTGCTAATGCGAATACACCTGGATTTAAAATGAATCAGATGAATTTCGCGGAGGCCTTGTCGGCAGAGGTACGCTCCGAAAAGGCAATCACGGTGGGTGATTCAAGGCCAGCTGCCGCGCTTGATGTTGGGACCGGAGTATTGTATAACTCCAGTGGGACTAATTTTCAACAAGGCAATCTTGCCCAAACGGATCGACCTCTGGATTTGGGGATTAATGGAGTTGGTTTTTTTCAGGTCCAGACTTTAGATGGAAGGACAGGCTATACTCGGGCTGGGGCTTTTCACGTGGACGGCTCTGGGCAATTTACTGATATGCAGGGGAATATTATTCTACCGAGCGTCGTGGTTCCTTCCGCTGCTGAAGAATTGTCAGTTGATTCGAATGGAGAAATCACGGGTGTCGTGGGGGGCGTGAAGTCGGTATTAGGTCAGATCTCGCTGGCAGGATTTCAAAACCCATCAGGACTAGAAAGAATCGGGAACAACCTTTTTGTACCTTCCGCAAATTCAGGTGCACCACAGGTCGGGCAACCGGGTACTCCACTAGGAAATCAGGTTTTAGGAACGATTCGCGGACAGTCTCTGGAACAGTCAAATGTGGACTTGGCCGCCTCGATAACCGATCTGATCCAGGTCCAACGAGCTTATCAAACGAATGCCAGGTTGGTTCAGGACGGGGATCAGATGTGGGGCATCGCTAATACCATGAGGAGGTAACGTAAATGCCTGGTTGGTTAAATGGGCCAGTTTTAAATGTTTTTCAGAAAGGGCTTGAGGCTTCGAGTATGAGGCAACAGGTCCTGTCTAATAACGTAGCCAATATTGATACTCCGAACTTTAAGCGCTCAGATGTTGATTTCCAAGCAGTCCTCGGAGCTGCTTTAGGGGAGAAGAGTGGAAATTTAGCTATGAAACTAACGTCGCCAAAGCACATCCCAGGGCTGGCAGAAGGCAGCGGGTCGGGGATTGTGACGGATCAAACGACATCCATGCGTAATGATGGCAACAACGTGGACGTTGATCATGAAATGGCTAATGTAGCTGAAAATGGCCTTTACTACAATTCCCTTACCCGTGCCATCACTTCACAATTAGGTTTGCTACGGATGGTTATTAAGTAAGGGAATTCATGAATGTCCCTCTGAATAATTTATAAAGGTGGGAACAAGGTGATTCGAGGACTATATACTTCAGCCACAGGTATGTTGGCCACCCAAACACAAAGCGAATTTATCGGGGACAATGTGGCAAATGCAAAAACGCCTGGTTATAAAGAAGAACTGGCTAGTAATATTTCTTTCCCTTCCCATTTGATTGAACGGAGGGGAGGAAATTTAATCTCTGAGGCCCAGCTCGGTGGGCTGGGGACGGGGGTTAGAGTGGACCGTGCTCTGCTGTCTAATGTGCAGGGGGTTTTGCAAACAACGAATCTTAAAACTGACTTGGCCTTAACGGCACCGGGCTACTTTGTAGTTCAGACGCCTGAGGGGGAGCGCTATTCGCGCAATGGACATTTTGAGTTGGACTCTAACGGAATGCTTCAATCCCCAGAAGGCTACACTCTGTTGGGTGAAAATGGCCCTATAGGCCCACTTAGCTCCGAATTTAGTGTCGGTACAGATGGTACAATTATAGATCAAGGACAAAACGTTGATCGCTTACGCGTGGTTGAGATTCCGTCGGATGCATTAAAGCGTGAAGGACAATCCCTATATTCGTCAACCCAACCAGTCCAAGTAGGTGGGGCCGGAGCTCAAGTTCTCCAGGGAACGATAGAAGCTTCAAATGTTGATCTGTCAGGTCAAATGATCCAAATGATGACGGTTATGAAAGCCTACGAAGCCAATCAAAAAGTGATCCAGACTCAAGACGAGATGTTAGCTAAGGCAGTCAACGAGGTCGGGAAGATTTAGAAGAGGATGTGGTCAGTATGGCAGTTCAAGTCGTTATCTTCGCCTTGGGTCAAGAAGAGTATGCGATACCCATTGAAGTAGTTCGGGAAATTACTCGCTTAGAAGATGTGCGAACGATTCCGCAAGCTCCTGCTTACGTGCGAGGTTTAATCAATCTTCGGGGTAAGGCGATTCCTTTGATTGATTTGCATGTGCGCTTTGGGATTGGAGGAACCCCTTTATCGGATTTATCGATTACAACAACGGATAATTCTGCCCCACCTGAGAATCAGAACACCTTTGCTTTAATCACTGAGGTGCATGGAAATCAGGTAGGTTTTGCGGTTGACCAAGTACGGGAGGTTCGTATCTTAGAAAATATCGTCCCACCTCCGCCGCTGGTTAAATCCCCATTTATCGGTGGAATTGTAAATCTCTCGGATCGAATAATTATCCAACTTATTCCGGAACAGATTCTAGAGAGTAACGAGGTTCAGGGGCTAAGTCGATTAACTTAACGGTAGAATTGTTTGCGCTCTCACTGATTTGGAACAGTGGAAAGGAGGCTTGTTAGATTGAATGTCGCCCAAATGTTTCTGCTATTACAATTTCAACAGATGAATGCGTCTTGGCAGACCGCTCAAAATGATCTGACTGGGTCATCTGAAGCTGGAGGTATGGGCAATCCAAGTTCGCAACTTTTTGCTGCCTTACTTCAAGCTGCCATGGGGGGAGGGATGGATACCCAAGGGGCTACCAGTCAATTGAAGGATTTACCTACCGCAAAGCAAGTTATTAGCCATCAGAGAGCATCTGCCCCCCCAACAAAGGATGATAACGTTAGTTCTCTGGATAACGTTATTTATTCGATGGCTCAAAAATATGGGGTTGACCCAAAATTGATTCAGCAAGTAGTCAAAGCAGAATCGGCTTTCAATTCGAAGGTGACTTCACCCGCTGGGGCTATGGGCTTAATGCAGTTGATGCCGGGAACTGCCACTGCTTATGGAGTACAGAATGCCTATGACCCGACTCAAAATCTGGATGGGGGAACCCATTTTTTAAAGGACTTGCTCGATCGTTTTCAGGGAAATGTTCCTTTAAGCTTAGCCGCTTATAATGCGGGACCGGGAGCAGTTGAAAAATACAATGGAATCCCACCGTATCAGGAAACTCAGGCTTATGTTCGGAAGATTATGGCGGAGTTGGAGCAAAGAGAGTGGAAGGGTTAGGGTGGACTTGGCATAGTACATAATGCAAGAAATTAACAGCTAGGAAGGTTGGTATAGTGGTTAATAAAACTTGGTGGCTTACTTGGTTTCTAGTAACCATTTTATTTTCTTTCTCGACAGTATCGGTGTCTGCTGCTACTCCTACCAAGGGGTTTAAGATATGGCCTGCGAAGACGACGACTGAAGTTAATAAAGTCTGGACGATTGACTTCAATAACCCGCTATCGAGTAAGAGTATCAATGAGAGTACAATTTTTGTGACCGACAGTAAACAAAAGAAGGTCTCAACAACGAAAAAGCTATCTACAGACGGCCTCACCGTAACAGTTACACCGTCTAAAGCCTATGAGGCGGGAGATTACAATTTATATATCACGAATGAAGTTACATCTGTGACCGATGTAAAACATGATGAGTTCATTATTATTCCCTTTACTGTCCAAGTGACTTCCAGAGGTATGTCTAGTGCTACGCTGGTGGTTACAGTTACCAAAGACTCTAAAGACACTGTAGGGGATCTTTCTGGAGTACTATCGCTTGAGGATCCGAGTGGCACCCGTCTCTCGGCGATTTCGAAAGACATAGATGCTGGGAAGTATACATTTTATATCTATGATGACGGAGATTATTCTCTTAAATATTTCAACGTTGAAAATAGTGTTTGCGTTATTAATGGTACAAATGTTGAGAATAGCGTAATTAACACTCAATCCATAAAATTACCGACAATTAAACTACCAGTTATCAAAGAAGGAATAATAACAATAACCCCAACTGTAACGACAAAGACGGCCTCTTTAACACTAGCGACCAAAGAAGGTGTGGTCGCCCGTAAATCTGGTTCAATCGGGGGGCAAATATCAATAGAACAGTATGGAGTACCGATCACAGTATCTAACAAAACTTCAACTTGGACAACAAGAACAGATATGAATGGGAATTTTGTGGTTTATCTGCCTACGGGAAGTTACCAATTAGATATTGATGGTATTGATACTCAATATAAGAAACACAGCTATAAGTTGACGGTAGCGGCAGGCCAAATGGCTTCCCCGCAGGATATTGTTAACGTTGAAGAAACTATAGGTACACTTGGACTTAAACTTGATGCGCCAGTCTATGATTTTGAATCAGCTCTCTTGGGTGGTATAAGTTCGACGACAAAACAAATTAGCGGGAGTGTTAATGCGGATGCTGTGGTAGAAATTTATGACATTGCTCCAGCAACTCCGAAATTGATCGTAACTTCTAAACCGGATAAAGAAGGGAAATTCGTTGCCAAACTTTCTAATTTGAGCGGGAAGAAGCTTCAGCTCAAGGTTATCGATTCTGCTAAAAACGTTTATATACTTAGTATGATCTCCGTCATAACATAGTAAACTGCAAGGCTTGCTTGCTGTCATTTCCCTCTTCTGCAACGTTGAGGGATTTTTACTGCTTAAGTACTATTAGTGCTGGTACTAAGAAAATTATTGCCAACTTTATGATTTAGGACTTTTGACCTATCTGAAAAGCTAAAGTTTTACTTAAGATTTATCGATACATATATAAGACTTATTATGCCTATAAAACAGAGCAATATTGTAGTTGTCTATCGCTATAATCTTAAGAAATATAAGCGCTAGAGCAAACCTGTTGAAAAACTGGGACGCAAAGTTATGGGCCTAAAGCTTTTGCAAAGCTACGGTTGCCAGGCTGCTTATTATGAATTATTAAGGCGGCAGTAAGCAACTAGCCGTCATTTTGTACTATTCAGAAAGTATAAACTTACGTTATATACTTTTAAGCATATTCATCGGGGAAATATGGCGGTTGTAAATGTTCCGATATTCCGCTATCCGTGGTGAAATATTTCTTTGAAAAGAGCGCTCAGATTATAAAACGGTCGCTGAAGGTATGGAGGTGGTTGTCCTGTCGTATGGCTAAGACAAGTAAAAAAAGATCAGTTCATACTAATTAACCCGGAGCTTATCTGTTTACAGTGGAATGAATGCAGAAATATCAATCTTAATATAGAAAGAGGAGGTATGGAGATTGGGGTCAATAAATGTAAGTGAAAAAAGTTCCAGCTTATCTACTAAACTATCAAGACTTAGATTGTATTTTTTATGCTGCTTGGGAATTTTATTTATGGTTTTGGCAGTAGCTCCGAAGAATGCTTTTGCTGCAGATGCGACAATGTTAACATCGCCCGCTAACTATTCTGCACCAACTGGGGATCCGGGGACGGTGAAAATACAAATCTTAGACCTGACCGGGACCGCGGCAACCAGCTGTCAGTATATTCTAGTGACGGGTCAGTCTGCAGTACCAGTTCTAGGCAGCGCTTTACCAGGAGGTACGGCTGTGTTTACGCAAGATACGGCTTACGCTGTTGCAGCAGGGCAGGATCATCTGTTGCTTCTAGCGATAGATGGCGGAAGTCTAATCCAGGCCTACGCAGACATTGATATAACTGGGTTATTAACATCAACCACTAACTATTCTGCACCAATCAAGGGCCAGGCGGCAAATACGACTAAAATAACCTACTTAAACCCGACCGGGATTTCTGGGGCAACCAAATGGATGTATACTCTAGGGGTCGGTTCGATGGCACCACCAGCTCTAGGTAGCGCTTTGGCTTTAGCTCAGAATTATACGGTTAATACGGATATCCCTGTTGCAGCAGGTAAGGATCACCTGTTGCTTCTTGCGACAGATAATGGAGGTTTAGTCAAGGCATACGCATACATTGATATAACTGGGTTAATCAGTTCACGGGCGGCAGACTTAACCGGTGGTGGAACGCATTATTCAAATCCGGTACCCGGTTCCGCGATAGGGACAACGAAAATCGCGACACTGACCTTACCGACCTTAATCCAGTTACCGACCATGCTTACGGTACCAACCAAATGGCAGTATAAAGTGATAGCGGCCACAGATACATATGTACCTGCTGCTGACAGCATTTTAACTGACGTTGATAATCCTAATTATGCACCAGGCGGAGACATACCAATCACGGTTAACCAACATTTACTTCTATTAGCTATTGACGATGACGGTAAAATTAAAGCGTATGCAAATCTACATATTGCAGGGGAGCAAATAGAACCAGAGGCAGCATCGTTGGAAGTAGGAACAAATTATTCGTTACCGGTTCCCGGTTTGACACCCGGAACAACCAAGATAAATACACTTAATCTTGTTACAGTGACGGACAAATGGCAATATAAAGTACAGGCAAGCGACTTCCCTCCCCCGCCTTTAGGCATTACTACATTAACTGGGTTTGCGGATTATACCGTAAATACGGATATCTCCATAACGACAGGCCAGCATCTTATGCTTATAGAAACTGATGCCGGCGGTGCCGTCAAGGCATATGCCGACCTCACCATAGGCTCAGGACAAATTAACTGCAGCGGTATCCAGCTTTCTACACCAGCCAATTACTCAATTCCGGTGCCAGGGAGTGCAGGCGGAAATACCCGAATAGCAGCTCTAAATACAAGCGGAATTCTAGGGGCTACACAATGGCGGTATAAAGTTCAGGTCAATGCCTTAACAACTACTACTGCACCGGTTTACAACAGTACGGCGGGAGCACCAGATTATTCTGTTTACACAACAGGTGCAGATATCACTGTCCCCGCAGATCGACACTTAATACTCGTGGCAACTGACGAGGACGACAGAATTAAGGCCTATGCCGATATTAGTATTTTAGCGTCATATATTAAAGCGGCAGATTTAATAGGCGGTGGAACTGATTATTCCAATCCCGTTGCCGGCGGCGCGGGGGGTAATACTAAAATAGGGTCTTTAGCTGATCAACTCGATATCGGAGCAAGCAAATGGTGGTATAAAGTGAAGACCGGTGCATTCATTGTTCCGAGTTTGGATTCCACCTTGAGCGGTGAATTGAGCGGTGCTCACGAATATACTGAAGGCGCGGATATACCAATTATAGCCGGCCAGCATCTTATGCTTCTAGCGACAGATACCGGGGGCAAGATAAAAGGCTTTGTCGATTTAGTAGTAGGAGCAGGAGATATCGAATCTACTCCTGCAGCAGCCGTTTTGGCGACACCGGCCAACTACTCTCTTCCTGAAGCTGGTACTGCACCGGGAAGTACCAAAATTACCCCCCCCCTTGATCCAACCGGAATCAGCGGGGCAACAAAGTGGCGTTATGCAGTGCAGAATAGCCCCTATCCAACACCGGCCCTGGATGCCGACAATACCGGTGTAGCCGGATTTGGAAATTATTCAGCTGGAACAGATATACTTAATGTTTCACCTGGTCAGCATCTGGTGCTTTTGGCTACTGATGCTGATGACTGGATTAAAGCCTTTGTCGATATCACCCTGACCGCAGGCCAGATAAGGGCGGGTCAGCTGAATTTAACGACGAACTACACTGAACCTGAGCCCGGTTCAGCCGGTGGTACAACCAAAATAGCAAATTTAACAAATCTGGCAGGAATTTCTGAAGCGACAAAATGGCAGTATGCGCTTCAGGCGACTAATTTTGATCTCCCCACGCTTGACAGTAACCTGGCAGGAGCAAGAGATTATCCGCCTAACGCTGACATTCCCGCTTCAAAGGATCAGCGTTTGGTGCTCCTGGCAACAGATGACACCGGTAAGATAAAAGCTTCTACGTATATACTGTTAACAAATGCCCATATTAGGGCCTATGATTTAACTGCACCAGCAAATTATTCAACTCCTGTATCCGGTACTGCAGCAGGCACAACTAAAATTATCACCTTTAACTTGTCCAGTATTACAGGGGCAACCAAGTTGCGATATAAAATACAGGAAGTCGATTTAGTTGCTCTGCCGGCGCTAGACAGCAGTTTAGCTGATACAACAGTTTACACAGCAGGTTCGGATATAAATGTTTTTGCCGATCAGTATTTGATTCTACTGGCAACTGACGACGACGGGAAAATTAAAGCATATGCCGACATAACCCTGGTAGCGAATCAGATTAAAAGTGCTGCCGAACTCTCGCCCGATTTTATAACCGAATCAGAAATCCGGGCAGGCTTTAAGACCATAACAATAAACCTAACTCTATCCGGCCCCGACTTTTCTTGGGCTTCGGACCTTACAACTACTCCATCAAAGAAGAACCTTTTGTTTGATAATATGACGGCCGGCGGAAGCGAAGCGTCGGAATGGGCAAAAGTAATAGGAAACTTAAAAACAGCGGCGAATCCTCTAGAAATCACGGGCGATGTTTTAACTATTACCTTGCCGATTACCGCTAGTTACAACATAACAGCTGACCAGACTATAAACGTTAGTGTTCCTTCGTCTCTGCTTCAGACATCCGGAACGGTTACTTTGGTTCCTTCAACTTTTACTATCAAGACGGACAGTGCGGTGAACATTACAGGAACAATCACCTCTGCAACGGCAGCTGATATTCGCAAAGGCGGGAAAACGATAATCGTTACTCTGGTAAACCCACCGGGCAATGACACCTGGCATAGCGGCATCGCCACGCAAACAGACCGGAGACAGGCACTCTTTTCCGCATTGGCAGCTGCCGGTGGAGAGGCAGCCAAATGGAACGGTGATGTCATAGATGCTTTAAAAGCTTCGGCGACCATAGTTCGAACTAGCGGTACCGTTGTAACCATAACCCTGCCTGCGGTTACGACCTATAACATAACTGCGAATCAGTCTGTACAATTAAGCAATATACCTGCTCTTTGCCTGACGTCAAATAATAATTTTACCCCATCATCACCAGCCGGATTTACTGTTACTCCAGCTGGGTCTTCAGCGGCTATAACTGGAACCATTGTTGGCACCACTACTTTACCCACGGCCGACGTAAACATTGTAGCCGGTGGCAATACAATTATTTTCACATTATCTAATGACACTTGGGCATACGATATTGCCTCTAATTTAGGGAAGTACATTTCACTTCTTAACAGCCTTACTGTCTCCTCAGGCGCCACAGGTGAGGATGCGCAGTGGACGGAAGTTATGACTGCTTTGAAGAGTGCCGGAACCATAGTTCGTACTAGCGATGCCATAGTTACGGCAACTTTGCCGGCAGCACCAACTTACCATATTACGGCTCCTCAAACTATAACTTCGACTATACCAGCTAACCTTGTTGGGAGTGGAGTCAGCCCTTTAATCTCATCTACATTTACCATATACCCTGTAACGGCGGCAGTTTCAGGTACTGTTGTTTCTGCGGCTACGGTTCAAAGCAATATAGTTTCCGGCGGCAAGACGATCATTATTACCTTAAGTAAAGGCACATGGGCTTCCGATGTTGTTACAAATGCCTTAAAGTTCAATCAGTTAATCGAGGGCATACGTTTAGCAACCGGTGATCCTCTTGGCACCCCTGATCCACAGTGGCAAAAAATCAGAACTGCTTTAAAAAACAGTACAGGTAAGATAAAAGTTTCCGGCGCAGTGCTGACAATAACCCTGCCTCCTGTCACGGATTATTTTATCTCGACCGGGCAGACGGTGACTGTTACAATTAATAAGAACTTGCTTAAACTACCTACTGCCCAGGACTTGTTGGCGGCGCCTACGTTCAAGATATATACTGAAGCTTTGCCACCAGCTACGGCGACAGTTACATTTGACCCGAGCTTGAGTGTTACGGACATTAAAACCGGTACGGCAAAGTCCGTGGTTACTATTACCTTACTAAACGATACTTGGATAGGCGATATTATCAGTAACAGAAATAACCTCGTGAAACTATTGGATAGTTTTACTGCCGCTGCGGACACCGACCAGTGGACGTTGGTGAAAACCACCATTAAGAACGACATCAATGCGCTAAGTAAAACAAATGATAGTATAATAAACATTACAATTCCAGCAGTAAATGGCTATAATATTGCCTCAGATCAGGTAATAACCATCAAGATACCCAAGGCATTACTGAATCTAACCAAGGCGGACCTGGCAGTCACTCCGACTTTAACTATTAAAGCTGAGGTCAAGGGTAATCTGGACAGCTTGCTGCAGGACGGCGGCTTGGATACCTTGTTGGGGGATGGAATTCATTCACCCAGTAATATTTATGTGACTGTTCCCAAAAAATATCTCAACAGAATTGACATGGCTAACAGTGAGTTGGGTTCATCTAAATTCACGTCTCTCGATGTTAATGCGGAAACAGAGGTTAACACAATACTTGTTAACGCTGGAGGTGTGGTGCGCACGTGTAGTGTCTTCAGTGTGGTTAAAGAAAAGCGTGTTTTCAATCTGGCTTTTTCCGGGTTGGAGAATGATTCGGATATAACCTTTGCCGCCTTTAGTGATGCCGGATGTACTGTTGGTTTGGGAAAAGAAGTTACAGTTAAGGTTGCAGCGGGAAATACAGTTCCCTATCCACCTAAGGGAGCGTCGTCTAAAAGCTTGGCAGGGTCTTATACCCTGCAGAGTTTGATCTCTAACAGCAAGCTGTTCAGCAGTATTTTGCTGCAGTACACTCTTGATGAACTCACGGTTACCACGTTAAACTAACAAAAGGGGGGCTAACAATGAACAAAATATACCGAATCGCGCTTATCCTCACCTTGATGTTGGCAATGCTTATCGGAATAGTTAATGTTTGTCTGGCGGGTCCCATACCCTCTGGTTTTAGTGTTTGGGATACCAGGATTACAAATGACTTAAATAAATCCTGGACAGTTAAATTCAGCGGCCTACTGGCAACTGACACGGTAAGAAGCAACAATATCTATATTGTCGACGCAAATAACAGTCCGCTGCCCGTCACCTTAAGTATTTCCAGTGATAATACTACAGTGAGCATCAAACCGGTGAGTCCATATACACTAGGAAATGAGTACTGGCTATATGTGACGAACGGGGTTTACCGGGGTTCCGGAGCCCAGACGGTCGTTCCCCTGTCTAAACCGCTGGTGATGCCCTTTATCATTACTCAGGATGCTCACATCCAGTCTATCGGCAAAGTATACAATACCCTGCTGACCGATATAAGCGTTACCACCGATCCGACGGTACACTCTGTCAGCGTAGACGGTACCAACATGCTATACCAGGGAAAAAATACGTTCAAGCTGGGAGTAGCCAGCCTGGCGAACGGTGCTAAGATAGTCTTAAAGGCCTACGACAGTTCTGGAAATTTACTTCAAACCCTGGATTATACTAGCGAATAAGACTTCCTGGAGAGTTGTATCCCTTCTAATTAATTTGACACAATTCTAACAATTATTGATTGTAGAGAAGTAACTCTCCCGCGAGGATTTTTCCTAAGGGGGAGTTACTTTTAATATCAAGTTAAGCTGTCAGGAAGTTTTCAGCAATGAGTTTATTTGGAAATAGCATGTCGTTTTCTCCAGGACAGTACGACAGCGTAAGAGTACGAAAATGTTGACATTATGGCAAAAAATATATAGAATCTGCTTAACTTAAGAATTATTACTGAATTAAGGAGGAATTATTTATGGCGGTCTCGAAATGATAGACTACTATCTTTATCTTTGGAGTACGACTTGGCCATATTTGAGCTTGCTCTGTATAATTTGGGGACTTGTCCTTTTCAGACTAATATGGAAGTTTGTGGGCACGTGGCGTTATGCGCGTGATGCTTGGGGCTTCTTACTGCTGGCGGGGAAAGTATTAATTTGGATGGGAGTTTTAGGGGTTTATACTAAACTATTATTTTTTTCCCAACCTGATTGGTTGTCTCAACCGGGTTATATCCTAGGGTTAGTGGAAGGAAAAACTTATGATTCTGGATCGAGGACCTATGTATTAGACGTCCGTGCTGGCTCAGTACAAAACCAGTTCTATGTCGACCAGAACGTCTATGAGCATCTTAATATAGAGGACCAAGTAAAGCTAATGTATCTTCCTGTACGACGCGAGGTTGTGCGCTGTGAGCTTGTGGGAAGTTCGCTTAAAAGTGGGTAGTTTATGAAATCGGTCCAGGGTATCGTTCATTGTGAAGAGGAGTGCTTAAATTGAGTTCGGAAGTCTATTTCACTAGCATGAAAACTAAACAAGGAGAAAGCCTTTTAACAAAACTTGAGCATTTGATTGTCAGGGCGGGATTACTTGAGACGATTTCGCCTAAGGACCTTGTTGCGATCAAATTGCATTTTGGGGAACGCGGAAATCTTGCCTATGTCCGTCCCCAATATGTGCGGCGACTCGTGGAGCAGGTTAAGAAAAAAGGTGGACGCCCTTTCTTAACCGATTCCAATACGCTTTATGTCGGTTCTCGGTCAAATGCCGTTGATCATTTAGAGACGGCAATTGAGAATGGTTTTGATTATTCCGTTGTGGGGGCCCCTTTGGTGATTGCCGACGGTCTAAATGGGAAAGACTATGTTTCGGTGCCAGTAAATCTTAAACACTTTAAAGAAGTGAAGATTGGAAGTGCCGCAGTCCAGGCAGAGGTGCTCTTGGCCATTACTCATTTTAAAGGGCATGAGGTGACAGGGTTTGGAGGTACTTTAAAGAATCTTGGCATGGGACTGGGGAGCCGTGGTGGAAAACAACAGCAACACTCGGATTTGTTGCCACAGGTCAATGAGGGGCTTTGCGTAGCCTGTGGCAAATGTGCTAAATGGTGTCCGGCCGATGCCATTGTCATTGAGGGTAAGGCTAAAATTTCACAAGACAAATGCATTGGTTGCGGTGAGTGTACGGTTACCTGCCCAGTTCGCGCCATTGCGATTAACTGGAAAACTGAAGCCGATGTTATTCAGGAAAAGATCGCTGAGTACACTGTTGGTGTGCTTAAAGGTAAAGAAGGAAAAGCAGGGTTTATTACCTTTTTGACGAACGTTTCGCCTTTATGTGACTGTTGTAGCTGGAACGATGTGCCTATAGTTAGTGATATTGGTATCCTTGCTTCCAAAGATCCGATTGCGATTGATCAGGCCGCAGTGGACCTAATTAACCAAGCGCACGGAAACCCGCTTTCTGAGCTTGGCAAACGCCATGAGGAACCCGATAAATTCCGTGTATTGTTCCCGAATGTGGACTGGACCATCCAACTTTCGTATGGTGAAATGATTGGTTTAGGAAGCAGGGAGTATCAGTTGATTCGGATCAGCTAAGAAACATGGTATAAATACTAATATTTCACATAAAAAGTGAAGGCGTAATATGCTATAATGAGAATAAGATAGAGTATGAGCTTGAATGCGGAAAGGAGAGTGGGGATATGCGTGTTCAAAAAGTTAACGAGCATACCATCCGCATTTTTATCTCTTTAACAGAACTGACGGACAGGGATATTACGATGGCTGATCTATTTCAACGATCAGCGAAGACGGAGCAATTGTTTTGGGAACTGATTGCTCAGGCCAGAGAAGAAGTAGAGTTTAATTTAGATCAGCCCTTTTGGATTCAGGCAACCGTGGCGTCTAACGACGAGTTTGTTATCACGATAATGAAACAGGAAGAACAATTTGAGGGTTCTAATAAGGAGAAGGTAGCTCGTAAGTCCACTAAAGGGCGTGTGACAGAGTTAGTTTATGTGTTTGCCGACTTCGAAGATGTTTTAGCTGCAGTCGGACGTTTACCCGAGTTTAATCAGTTACGCTCAGGACTATTTCTGTTTGAAAAAGAATATTACCTCGTCCTGAACCGTATGGGTAGTGGCAAAAAGAGGCTATTGGCAGAGGCAATTCTGGATGAATACGGAGAAATTGTGGCCACAACCGGTGTTTTTCTGTCTGAACATGGGAAGGCTATCATTTCTGTAAAGGCTGTGCAAACACTTAATGCTTCTTTTAAAGATCCTTCATAAAGCTAAAACGGAGAAGGTAGGAATAAAGAAAAGGGAAGCTAATGATGCTTCCCTTTTCTTTATTTACATTGGATGGTTTCTTCACGCCATCCTCCAAGAAAGTTAATACGTGCGAAGACAGTGTCTGCAAGAAGGGTAATACGTGCGAAAACAGTATCTGCAAGAAAGGTAATCCGTGCGAAAACAGTGTCTGAAAGAAAGGTAATCCGTGCGAAAACAATGTTTTCGTGTGTGTGGGCTACAGGGACACTAGGCCTAATCCACACTGCAGGATTATGCGTAATGAGTTGTAGTGTGGCGATAAGCTCGTTCCTTCGCCACGAAGTATCATTTTGGGTGTGTGGCTCGGCAATACTCATCCTACGCCGGTAAGTATTCTTTGGGGATTGCGGCTTCGGTGAAACCAATCCTCAGCGCGAAGTGTTCCTTAAGGGCCGTGCGCTTTCGGCGATACTAATCCTACGCCGCGAAGTATTACTTTTGGGATAGGCGGCTACGGCGAAACCCATCCTTAGCGCTATAGTATTCGTTAAGGGCCGTGCGCTTTCGGCGATACTCTCCACAGGAGACTATCGTCACTGGAGGCTTTCGTCACAGGAGAGTATCGTGCTTATCGTCAGGACCGTCGTTTTAGCTATAGGAAAAGATATCTGGAATTTGGAGCAGACAATGTGTGCAAACGGTCTTGCCTTTAAACTTTTTAATCTGTATGGTTTCACCACAAAAGATACAGGGCAGGAAGCGTGCTTTTTTAGGAGAAAAGCTTTTAATGGGAATAATAACTGCTAGACGAGTTGGCTGTTTTAGTGCGGGAGTTGAGCTGATGCTGGACATGGATATACCTCCTCGAAGTCAGAAGTCAGGTGTCAGAGGCCGGAGGCCAGATGACGGATAACTTCAATAAATAAGTAAGTCTGGTTATTCTCGGATAGGTTCAATAAAAACTCCAGATAGAGTTAATACTCTACTGCTTGATTTCTTTTATCATATGCTAATCGGGCTGTCGAAATCCTAAAAAGCGTGCTGGCTAGTTTAAGGAGAATTGGTCGATAGTAGTAGTAGGCAATAAGGAGTGATGATCGAGTGGAACAAGAGAAACAAAGGCGTTTACGGACTCTTCCGGCTGTTCACGAAGTGATTTCACGGCTGGAGCATGAAGAAGAATTCAGTCCGTTTTTGACGAATGAAAAGCAGCTGCCTCGTTTAACTCAGGGGGTTCGACAGGTTTTACAAAAAGCGAGGGAAAATGTCAATCGAAATTTTAAAGATTCGTATGCTGAGTTTGAAACCTCCCTCTGGTCGTGGTTGAAAACTCAACTTCTACAGGAACTGACACATCCTGAAACTAGTTTGCGGCGTGTGATCAACGGGACTGGAGTTGTATTACATACTAATTGCGGAAGAGCTTTGCTGGCACCAGAAGTTGCGCGTTTCGTCGCAGAACATGCCGAAATGTATAGTAATCTTGAGCTTAATATTGAGACTGGGGAGCGGGGCTCACGCTATGTCCATGTTGAAGAGCTCCTTTGTCATCTAACTGGGGCAGAAGCTGCTTTGGTAGTAAATAATAATGCAGCAGCAGTGCTTTTGATGATGAACACATTTGCCCAAGGGAAAGAAGTTATTGTGTCGCGCGGAGAACTGGTGGAAGTTGGTGGATCTTTTCGAATTCCAGAAGTTTTAAAAGCCGGGGGGGCCAAACTTATCGAAGTTGGTACCACCAATAAAACCTGGCTCAGGGACTATGAGGCTGCAATCGGCCCGGAAACGGCCGTGTTATTAAAAGTCCATTCAAGTAATTACCGAGTTGAAGGGTTTACCCATTCCGTATCTGGAACTGAGTTGGTGGAGCTAGGGGAAACGCGAGGTTTGCCTGTGATGGAGGACTTAGGAAGTGGAAGTTTTTTTGATGGGACAAACCTTGGTTTTCCTCTCGAACCGACCATTCAGCAAACTGTCAAAGCAGGTCTTTCCCTCGTTTCCTTCAGCGGAGATAAATTGCTTGGCGGCCCACAGGCAGGAATCATCGTGGGAAAGGAAGCCTTTGTCCAACGTTTGAGGGCAAATCAATTGACCCGAGCTTTGAGGGTTGATAAATTGACCTTAGCAGCGCTCGAAGGGACCCTCCTCTTATATAAAAATGGGGGATTGGAGGAGATCCCCGTTTGGAGAATGCTTTCTCTCCCAATAGAATCCTTGAAATCAGCTGCGTCTGAGCTTGTAGGGGCACTTCACTCGAATCCTGCAATCTCAGTTGAATTAAAAGAGGACTTCTCTCAGGTAGGAGGCGGAGCATGGCCGACGGTAGATCTCCCAACCTGGGTGTGTGCCATTCGCCCAAAGCAAGGAAGTGTCGTTGAGTTAGAAAAGTTTTTACGTTTAGGGCCAGTCGCTATTTTAACTCGGATTCACAAGGATAGGGTGCTGATTGATGGGAGAACCTTGTTGGAAGGGGATCGGGAGGACATTGTTCGGCGCCTGGGCGAGTTGTCATAGCTTTCTCACACGCACCTTAATAGCGACCTTTGCGTTACAACGCTCACTTGCTTGCTCTCGCAGATCAAACTAAGACTCAAGAGCTTGCTAGTAAGAGGGCGGGGTACCCGGCAAATCGGACATCTGTGTCCGGTTGCCGGCAGTGTACGTCCTTGTACACTGCCCCGCCGTATGAAAGCGCTCTTCAGTCAAGTTTGATTACTGCTCTATCAAAGAAGGTTCGCTTATGTAAGCGCAAAGTTCTGCTCTGTAAGTAATAGAACGAATCTCATAATCAAACGTTCTTGCTGCTCAGTATGCGGTTCCAGCCTCGAGACGCAACCCAAGCACCGATTCAAAGTTGCCGAATGCTTGGAGTCCATGTCCTAGCGTCGCGTTAAGCCGAGCCATAGCAATGCCTAGGCACCCAGCGAAGCATGCTGTCTTCGAACTGTGACTTATGCTCAACGATACAGAGGTGTCGATGTTTAGAAAGCATGTCCTAACGTCATAGCCCGGGGTGCAGCTCAGCACGGGAGAAGAGCGGTGCGATTTGATTAAAGAAACACGGAGCGAAGAATCGAGTCAATGAGCGTAGAAGCTAAAGCGTTAAGAAACGCAATGTTTATTTGTAGAAAGCCCAGCACGCAAGTCAAGACAGTCTCCAAAGTTGCACGGATTCTCGGTCGTTCCAAGCCTCCGTGACCCAAGACAGAGGAAGTTTTTTAGCTTAGAGAGCACGGAGAGAGGAATCGCGTCAATGAGTGCAGGCGATGAAGCGTTAAGAAACGCAACGGTTCACATGCAGAAAGCCCAGAGGTTTGCGTTTTAGCTACATCTCCAAGCGAATAGCGATGGAACGTGTGCGAACGGGCTAATAAACTTTCTCTGACTACGTGCGACCGTGTTAAGACACTTCCGGTTGCATTCATCTACAAATCCGATATAATTAATAAATGATGCTTCTAGTTGCGATAATTGTAATGACTAATGATTTGGAGGTGTGGTAATGGATCTCAATCCAATTCAAGATAAAATCCGGTTGACCCAGTTCTCTACGAAGGCGGGCTGAGGATGCAAGATAGGTCCTGCGGACCTGGCGCAAGTTTTGCGCT
>LOEW01000302.1 GCA_001516045.1 Desulfosporosinus sp. BRH_c37 | reverse complement strand
GAGCGGCTGTGATTGTTGCATTTCAATTTAGTTTTCCTGTCAGGAGGAATAAGGATGGCAAGACTGCCCTGGCTTAAACTCCATACCGAAATACGAACCGATCCAAAGATGCAGGCCCTAAGCGATTTGGAATTTAGGACTTGGATAAACATTCTTTGTTTATCAGCTGAGTCAAAAGTTAGGGGCGTTATATGTATCGACGTAGGACTAGCTTATCCAGTTGAAGGAATAGCCAGGGCTCTGTTTATTAGTATCGAAGATTTTACTTCCTGTATTAATAAGTTCGAAAAACTTCGCATGATTGACGTTGATCAGGACGGAATTATCACTGTAACGCATTTTGATGACAGGCAATATGAAAAACCATCCGATAAGCCAGAAGAGGTCGCAAAACGAGTAAGTAAATGTCGGAGCAAAAAGAGTAACGCCGATGTAACGCCAGTTAAACACAAGGGAAACGCTATAGAAGAAGATAAAGAGAAAGAAGGAGATACAGATACAGAATTAGATATTAACAACAACGACAACGCGCGCGAGGAAATCGTGATAACTGTGAACGATACCGAGGATGCTGTACCAGAAATACCACAAACCGCGAACGAAACGCCTCATACCGTGAACGAATCGAGCAAAGCCGTATCCATGGCTATCGGCACCAAAGCAGTCGACTGGGCTCAAAAGAATTGGGGGAGATTGATACCAAAGGGTGAGTCTGACGCAATTCTTGCCTGGTGTGACGAGTTCTTTTCACGAGGAAGTCCAGATCCGGATGCAGTAGTCATCGAGGGACTAAAGCGCTGCCTTGATGCAGATGTCCGGAACATGTTCTACCTTCGCAGGGTTTTGACTGACTGGAGAGAAGCAGGAGTCCTGACCGTGGCCAATATTGAAGCTCGAGAGGCTGAACGTAAAAGCCAAAAAGAGCACAAACGAAATAAGGATCCGGGGAATATGCCTAAAAACCTAGTGCCTAGAAAAAATACGAATTACGATGATTTTTATCTATGAGGTGAAAATGCATGTTAAATCGAGTCGTTTTAATTGGTCGGCTAACGAAGGATCCTGAGTTACGCTACACTCCGAACGGGATTGCGGTTTGTAATTTCACCTTGGCCATTGATCGCAATTTCAAAAATGCTCAGGGAGAAAGAGATACCGACTTTATTAATTGTGTAGTCTATCGACAGCTTGCCGAGCTCTGTGCCAATTATCTGGCTAAGGGTAAACTGGCTGCGGTTGATGGACGGATTCAGGTACGATCATATACCGCTCAAGACGATCAAAAGCGTTGGGTTACAGAGGTTATTGCAGAAAACGTCCGTTTCTTAAGCCCGAAGGACAGTGGAAGCGGAAGCACTGGTGGAGCTAGTTCATATGGGCATGAAGTTAATATTGCTGACGACGATATCCCATTCTAGGTGGAGGTGGACTAAATGAATGAACTTCCTGAAAAAGTAGTCCAGCTTGAGGTCCTACGCATCAACCGTAACATCGGCAAACGATGCAAATGTGGGACACCTAATTACGTTATTGATACCGATAATCGGGAAGTTCATTGTACTAAATGCGGTTCGAGAGTTGACCCATATGACGCAATATACGGCTTAGCACGACATTACGAACGACTCCAAGATGAAGTGGAGAGACTTCTTAGGCAACGAAGGGAAATAGCTGACTATAAGCCATGGCTGCTTGTGTTTCGCAATTTAGAAAGTCATTACCGTGGAAAAGAAATGTTGCCATGTTGTCCAGAGTGCGGGAAAGCGTTCTATTTCGAGCATGTAAACAGCTGGACTAACCGGAGGATGGAGGAGCTAAGGAGGAAGCGGGATGGCTAAATATTCAAAGGTTTGGGGAAACGGAATTGAGACATCAACCTTAAATTTCAGAGGACAAGATTTTACGTTGACTATGGGCGTATGGAAGAAAAACGGGCCTTGTATCAGTAAGGAAAAGAACCTCGTTAGCCAAATGGAAGAAGCATATCCAGATGACGAAAACTTAGAAGAAATCGTAGAAGCAGTGGAATCCCTAGATGATGATTTTTACAGAGAGGCAGCGCTAGAGATGCTGGGGGCGATTGAATGAGCAGTAGAAAGATTGAGTTCCGTGGCAAACGGATCGACAATGGCGAGTGGGTGGTTGGTTGCTTGTATTATTTTAACCACGAGAGCAATCCATCAAAGCCTGTTAGGTGTTTTATATCACCAATAAACCAAACTGCTTATGCAAATGGAGAGCCAGTGGAAGAGTGGGAGGTTGTCCCTGAAACTGTTGGGGAATTTGCTGGACGAGAATTAAATGATGGCACAAAGATCTTTGAGGGAGACATATTGCCAGGAGAATATGGAAACAGCACGTTAGTTGTGACATTTGCCGATAGTATGTTTTTGGTAGTTGGGGAGGATGAATCCACAGATACGGCAACAACACTTTGGCACTATGTAAATAGTTTCGGTGATGAAGGATGGCTTGAGGTCATTGGAAATATCCATGATAACGGTGACAGCTCAACTTAATTTACTAATCGAGGAGGAACCAGCCATGAAGCGACTTATATATATGCAGCCCGCTCAGAGGAGATCTCGAGCGGAATATCCGGAAGGCACAGGCGTACTGCCGAGAGGCCGTAGAATTCGGAGTCGTACCGCTCGCCACACATATTTACTTTACTCAATTTCTCGATGATCGTATACCGCATGAACGCAAGCTTGGAATGGAGCTAGATACAGAGATTCTAAAAAAATGTAAAGAAGTATGGGTTTATGGCATTCAAAATCCAAGCGAAGGAATGAAGGCCAAGATGGAGTTAGCCAAAAAGTTAGGAATATCTGTCCGAGATGCCGTGGAGATATATGGAGAGATGATGTTAAAACATAGTAATTCCCGGAGGTGAGCCGAGTGAATAAAGACCATCGAAAGAATGCCGAGGGATACCAAGATCTTACTGCTTTTGAGGCTATTAAACGCTGCAAGGATCCACAACGACAGCTTCAGGGCAAGCGGTCAAAGATAGTCGGAGAATATTTTGAGAACATGATCACCGGGGCCTGTTCCTTCTACTACGAAAAGGACCTCGCACACATTGAAAAGACACCGGAGCCGATGAAGGTGCTCACTCCAATACCCAGACAGCCTGGAAAGTTTATCGCTTGCTTTGAAAAGGCAGCTCAGCCGGACTATAAGGGCACCCTCAAGGGAGGCCTGTCAATAGTATTTGAGGCCAAGCATACAGACCATGATCGAATTGAGCGGGGCAGAGTAACACAGGAGCAGCTTGACGGTCTTGAAAAGCATCACAAATTAGGAGCATTGGCCTTTGTGTTTGTATCCTTCGGGTTCCAGGCCTTTTATCGAATCCCTTGGACAGTCTGGCGTGACATGAAAGATCTTTATGGTCGGAAATATGTAAAGGCTGATGAACTGGAAAGCTATCGACTACCTGCACTAGGTGGCGTAATCAAGTTATTGAGCGGGATTGTCTAAAAATCAGGGGGTGGTGGCCGTGCTAAATAAGCATCAATGGAATGAAGTCGAGAGCTGCAGCCAAAGAAGAACCAATGACGAAAACGGGGATTGCTGTAAAGCATGTTCTATCCAATATGTATGCCTGGCCGAAGAGCTCGCTATGTATCGAAAAATGCTTATGGACATTCAATTTGTCAAAGACGGAGGAAGGATAGGCGGAGCCATATATAAGTTTTGTCCTATTTGCGGAAATGCAACTATTCATGGACATGAAAATGATTGTGAGCTTGCTTCTTTATTAAGAACTGGAGAAGAAAGTGCAGAGTTAAGAATAAAGTCGAGGTTATGTGACAACGCAAAATCGCAAGCGCTTGCCAATTTGATCTACATGCAAGGGGTGATTGAATAATGGCCATAAATATGATGTGTACGAACAGTAATTGTGTAAATTACTGGGAAGATAATTGCATGAAGAATATCAACGAGGAACGTATTGAAATTAACGCAGAGGGATTTTGCGAGACGTTTGAGGAGGGCATTAGCCCTATGTATGCAGGACAGGAGGCAATGGACAGTGAGAGCGCTAACCGTATGGCAACCATGGGCGACATTGATAGCGGAGAAACACAAGAAAAATGAGACACGGAGTTGGCCAACCAAAGTCAGAGGGGACGTTGCAATACATGCAGCAAAGAAGCCATTTAAAGAGGTCATGAAAGTCATGCATCCAAATTCCATTAAGACTATCAGTAATCTTTTATTCCCGTTCTCACTCGAGAGACTCCCATTCGGCTATATACTTGCGTTTGGAAATCTGGTGGATTGCAAACTTATTACTGAGCAGTATATTGAAACATTGAGCCCAGAAGAGCTGCTACTTGGTGACTACACCCTAGGTCGTTACGCTTGGATATGGAAAGATATAAGACCCTTCAAATCTCCTATTCAAGCCCGGGGAGACCAGGGCTTTTGGAACTGGAAAATGCCGCCTGGAATTGAGGTAGTGCTATGAACGTAAAGATAACTGCACATAAGCCGGGGGACGGAGGCATTGTATGTATGCCGTTAAAGAGTAATATCCCGGATGCCGGTAATAGACCTGACTGGAATCTAGTTACCTGCCCAACGTGCGGGGTTGAATGTTGGGAATCAAATCTTATACGCGAGATTGTTAAGGCTGAAGGGTTAGCTGCAGCTTGTACGACCTGCGCACTGCGAGCGGGGTGGAGATAATGAAGCAACTCATCGTATTAAATGGCCAATTCTACTGCGGAGAAAACAAAGAGGATAACAAACTTATGTTTGACCCAGATAGATCCAAGGCAATTGAGGTTGATGAAAGGCGAGTTAGGTATATTGTCCACAATATTTATGGTTGGTATAGGTACAGGGAAATCAAGCTCCAGAGACTTGAAATAATCGACGTAAAGGAGAAAACATGTGTAAATGTCGCAAATGCAAAGGACAAGCTTGTCAATGCGAGACTTGTGTAGAAAAGGGTAAATGCGATTACGTTCGAATCGATGAGTGCCGATGGGTGCGGATCGGGGGCCAAAATGCAAAAGTGCAACGGTAAATTCTGCTCTAACCAAGAAATCAAACTCGACTTCGACGTGCGAAATTGTATAGCTACAAAACAGGCGAACCATCCGGACTGGAAGGGAGCTTGCTTCTACCACCGAGAAGGTCTTGGGTGCGAGGAGTGCGGAGGTAAAACCGTCAGGGCCAGCGCTTGTATGCATTGTTTAGTTTGTGGTTGGAGTAAGTGTGGATAAAGTAACCTGTTAATTTAAGTTAGTGAACAATAATGTTCTTTAAGCGAAGCATAAGGAGGACTAATTAATGTCAAATGGAACCAAAAGAAATTGCAATGCTTGTAAGTTCGGCTTATTCGCCGAGTGTGACACATTGAAGAATAACGAGGAATATCAGGCCATATGGAATCCTCACAGAATGGATTCAATGCTGGATGCTCATAAGTTCAAAGAGAAATTTATCTGTGATGGGTATAAATGTAGGTATATCGAGTATCCGATTGAGGTTTCCAAAATAAACCGTAATACCGAACTATATTGTCTTGAGAAGAGCAATATAGGTAAGTTTGTAAAGATTGCTCCCTGTGCGGAGGAATATAGAGGCAAGACTTACTTAGGACTCTTCCTGGGTGATTTGCCATTAGATATTACTGTATCTCATAACTCCACAAGCAAAGAATTAAATCTTGGTTATCGGGCAAATCCAGCCATCTTTGTTTTTGATCTCAATGAAATTGTTTTTGGTGCAGAAAGTTGGTGGGGTGTTATCGAAACCGAGGAAGAACTAAAAGAGATAACCCAGGCTGATATTGATAACGTATGGTACGTTAAAGCATTAAAGACAATGTCTAGTTAATACACATTTCAATTATTTGTGAATAAAGCGGGGGTGAATCGTTGGCAAAGCTCAGCAGTTTACTCCAATATGCTTATAAAAAGGTTGACGAGCGGGATGGAGGAGTTTGCCTTCATCCCGGGTGTGGAAGCAGTTATAACACGGACCATCATCACTGCGAGTCACGTTCTCAAGCAAAAGACCGGGTAGCATGTGTCGAGAATGTGGTCACTTTATGTTGGAAACATCATCACGGGAGCGAAGGGCCCCATGAGTCTGCCCGCTGGCGTGAATATTGGAAGCAGTGGCAAATTAAGACGTATCCCTACTACATGTCAAAGATTGAACAGAACGAAATGGAGCGGTTGAGACTGAAACGCTTTGCTGATGCCAAAGTAAAGCAAAGGCTTGATGAACTAGAAGAAAAGTGGCTGAAGTGGAAAGAATGCAGAATCAAGGTCTGATTAAAGGGTGGATAAGGATTAGAATGGATAGGAGGCGAAGTATTGATGGCAAGGAAAAAACCTGCCCCGAAGCACGAAGCGCCAAAACTATACGACTATAGAACAGCTGCAGACCCTAAAGCATGGGCAGACGAGATACCCGTGTTCTGTGCACACGATGCCATTATTATGACATCGGATCTCAAACCGAATCCAAAGAACCCTAACCAGCACCCGCTTGAACAAGTGAAGCTCCTCGGGGCAATCATCCGAGCACAAGGATGGCGCGGACCAATCACCATTAGCAATCGTAGTGGACTGATTGTTCGAGGACACGGCAGGCTCATGGCAGCGCAGCTAGAAGAGCTGATTGAAGTACCAGTTGACTATCAGAATTATTCAAGTGATGCCGAGGAAATGGCCGACCTAGTGGCCGACAACAGAATTGCGGAACTAAGCGATGCAGATGCCAAGATGCTGGCCGAAGTATTCGCTGACATCAACACTGGAGAGATACCATTCACGTTGTCTGGATACTCTGAAGAGGAATACAGCGATATCGTGAACGCCCTCGCTGAAGCGTTGCAG
>LOEW01000301.1 GCA_001516045.1 Desulfosporosinus sp. BRH_c37 | reverse complement strand
GACCGGAGATGCTTGAGCTTGTGGCGGGTATTCGGTCGGAGGAATACTATGTCAAGATGATGATCGCCTGGTATTTCGCAACAGCCTTGGCTAAGCAGTACGAAACGGCGGTGCTGTATATTCAGGAACAGCGTTTGGAGAAGTGGACGCACAACAAAGCTATCCAGAAAGCGGTTGAAAGCTACCGGATCAGCGACGAAGCAAAGGCGTATCTGCGGACGCTGAAAGTAAAATAACCAACCTCCATGAACCACAGGCATTCAGCAGCGTTTGCGTCGCCATCATTGGTGGTGCAGATGCTCCGACTGCCATCATTTTCGGCAGCAGCGGCCAAGGCGAGCTCCATGCAGCCTGCTCCGCACTGCACTGCACTTTGAGCCGGTGGACGATGTGGAGTGGCGTATGGAGTTTCATGAAAAAAGACGCGAAGATATTACGGTGGAGCTGATGTGAACCTGCTCTAAGAGATTATGCCTTAGAAAAAATGTCACAATAGACCAATCTTCTGTCGAATTTCTCAGGTTGAAGGAATAGGTCAGTTTTAAGTCCCGAAATGAAATATCCTTCACCAATGCTTGGTTCTCAGTACAAACTAATTAAAAAAAGGAGACAACCATCATGGGTGGTAGCTACAAGGTTATCGATATGACCAATTGGAAAAGGGCTTTGCATTGTCAAATATTCAGGAACAGTATAGAACCGTCATATTGTGTTACGTTTGAGTTGGATATAACTAATTTCTTAGTAAAAATCCGACCAAAGGAGTATTCCTTTACAATGGCGCTCATCTTTGCTGTTTCAAAATGTGCAAACGATATTGAAGAGTTTCGATACCGCTTCGTAGATGGTCAGATTGTTCTTTTTGATAGAATCGATACAGCCTTTACATATCTGGACAAGGACACTGAACTTTTTAAGGTTGTCAACGTAGAAATGCAAGATACATTAGAAAGTTATGTGGCTGTTGCTACTCAAAAAGCCATAAATCAAAAAGAGTATTTTACAGAACTACTTAAATAGGTTTTAAATTTGTCCTCCAAATTCGTATTCAAATCCAAATTTGAAATACAACCAGGATTATAGATACGAGCACGAAATCACTATTCGAGGGACCTTGAATCGATGCAGAAGTGGGCTCAGAGCCAATGGTATAGAAGCTTTAATATGGAATTAATTAATATTGATATGGATATTAAGGGAATGACCAATCAAGAACTCAGGCAAGCGACAATGACTGGACGCAGACGTTGCAAGAAAAAGACCATGTCTTACAGGAAAAAGACCAGGCCCAGTGGCAATGTTTTATTATCAGCCTTATCTGCCAGGGGAGTAACCACATTTAAGAGCTCGCGGCTTGGATTCCCACCACACAAGGTATACCTAATAACGAACATGAAGAGTGTCTGGTATAGCTTGAATAATAACTCATTACTATTTGTGCCGCCAGTGACAGCGGCGGAATGGAGGTTCATATGGCTCTTGAGAAAGTATGCATTGAAGAGATCATGAACGAGGCAAGTTTGGTAGATAGCTTAAAGGTTATTAAGGATTCATTTATTACCGTTGCAAGAGAGTTAAACCTTACGGAAGAGAATTGTCCTTCAAATCCTGCATTCACAAATTTAGAAAATCTTAAAAAAATGAAAGATAAAGAGATTAGAATGTTTGGCTTATTTGAAGAAGGAAATCAAATCGGATTTGTAGCAATTGAAAAGGCTAACGATATTTTCTACATAGAAAGATTATCAGTGACGCAGTTCTCGTGGGGTAGTTGGTAAAATGAGGTGAAATAATGAATTTCAAAAAGCCCGCTGCATGGGTACTGATCATTTCAGGCTTGGCAGTCATCCTCTCGTCAGTATGCCTGCTGAAGTATCCTGTGCTGAAGCCGGAACTTCCCTGTGCCACTGCTGTACCTTCTATGGAGAAGGATCAGATTAATGAAGGTACGAGGGTTGGGGAGAATATCAAAAAAGGCTCACCCCGTGAAGTAGTCTTAAAAATCATGGGTGAACCTAAGTTTAGGTTATCGGGGTTGTATGGCGACGGTTATGTCCTCGAAGATGGGTCTACAGTAGTATTTTACTATGGTGCCGACAAGTTGGTGTATGATATTAAGAGATCTGATGAACCGCGGAAGCCTATAGGTAATGCTGATCTTAATAGGGACGGCCTAAAGGAATCTATTTATCTCGATCAATCCCAACGAGACAACGGATCCGTCACGCTTCGTCTTACTGACTGCAGCGGCAAAGATATATGGAGCGAGGGGGCCGGCACTTCCCATGTGGGCTGGACGTCACTTTTTCTCTGCGAAGAGGGCGGAGAATATTATCTTTTACGGTATCTCCCAGGAATGTGGCAGGGTTATTGTACCTATACTTATACCCTTTTCACTTTGGAGGGCGGTGCCGAGCATGTCGTCCGCAGTAACACAATCGATTTTGACGTAAACGGCGTTAATAAACTGGACGCGCCCAATATGATCGCCTTTGCGGAGGAAGTGAATGGGTTGCTCGGCAAGAGTACCCTTCTCCTGAGCAGCGAAGGAGGAGAATTTTCCTTTGGGCCGTCGTCAGCTGACCAGTTCTTTGAGAGATATTCATGGCTGGATAGTACACCGGAGCTTTATGCAGAGGGTGACGACCTTAAGACTCGCCTGGTCAAATACAGCGACTATGCAGTTTCAAATCATAGATGACAGAATAGAAGAATAATATATGACCTAAATGATCCAAGCCTACGATGAGCTTCTGAAAATGCTCGCCGTATTAGACAGAGAAGGGTTCATTGTGGTGAGTATATGGATAGAGAAGCTCTCCTTTTCCGTGAGGGGCAGGGAGGAGTAATCCAGTAATTCATATTCCATTTGCCTTTTTATAGGATAAATAGTACAATTAATGTTGCCATCAAAAAGATTGGAGTTGAAAAGATGCGTAATTTTTCTTGCTAATATTTAAGCATAATGAAATAAGGAATGGTTCTAATACCTCCCTTGATTTGATTGTGCTGCGCAAGAAAGTTACTTTTTCTTTTCACTCGGAATAATATACATCCTTACCATACCCTTATGGGTCTGGCCTACTGTGTATTTGAGAGCTGCAAGAATTAACTTTCTTGCAGCTCATTATTTTTGCATAGGAGGGAAAAAATATGTCTCTTATAAATGTTACAAATTTAACCTTTGCCTATGATGGCAGTTATGATAATTTATTTGAAAATGTGAGTTTCCAAATTGATACCGATCGGAAATTAGGGTTTACAGGGAGAAATGGGAGAGGTAAAACTACATTTCTGAATTTGTTACTTGGTAAATATGAATACAGAGGTAATATTTCTGCAAATGTAAGCTTTGATTATTTTCCTTTTGATGTAGTCAATAAGGAAAATAATACTTTTGATGTAATTAGCGACATTTCTCCAGACTTTCTTAATTGGAAGATAATGCGCGAACTATCTTTGCTAGAAGTTTCTGAGGATATTTTGTATCGGCCTTTTAATTCATTATCCTTTGGGGAGCAAACGAAAGTGTTGCTTGCTACTTTGTTTCTTAAGGAAAATAGTTTTTTTCTGATTGATGAACCAACCAATCACCTTGATATGAATGCAAGAGAGCTTGTCAGTGATTATCTCAATACCAAAAGTGGTTTTATTCTAGTATCACATGATAGAGCATTTCTTGATAATTGCATTGACCATATTCTTTCAATTAATAAGACCAATATCGACATTCAAAAAGGCAATTTTTCTAGCTGGTGGGAAAATAAAAAAAGGCAGGACAACTTTGAGTTTGAAGAAAACGAAAAGCTTAGGGAAGGCATTAGTCGCTTGTCGGAATCTGCAAAACGAACAAGCAACTGGTCCCACGAAGTGGAAAAAACAAAATATGGAACTCGAAATTCAGGCTCTAAGGTGGATAAAGGATATGTTGGTCACAAGGCAGCTAAAATGATGAAACGCTCTAAGTCAATCGAGAATAGAAGGCAATCTGCTATTGATGAAAAGACTAAACTTCTTAAAAATATTGAGGAATGTGATAGCCTAAAGATTTTTCCACTTGCTTATCATAAAAACAGACTTGCTGAACTTGAAAATGTTTCAATTTTTTACGATGAGAAGATAGTTTGCAAAGATATAAGCTTTGCTATTGAGCAAGGAGACCGAATTGCCCTTAAAGGTAAGAATGGTTCTGGAAAATCAACTATTATTAAACTAATTTGTGGTGAAGATATAAACTATCTAGGCACTTACCGAAAAGGAAGCCAACTTAAAATATCTTATGTTTCACAGGACACATCGCATCTTCGAGGTAATCTAACTGATTATGCTGTAAATAACGAGATTGATGAAAGTCTTTTTAAATCTATTCTAAGAAAGCTTGGTTTCTCCAGAGTTCAATTCGAAAAGGATATGTCAACTTTTAGTGGTGGCCAAAAGAAAAAAGTGCTAATTGCCAGAAGCCTATGCGAACAAGCTCATCTATATTTGTGGGATGAGCCACTCAATTATATGGATGTAATTTCTCGGATACAAATCGAAGAACTTTTGCTCGAATACAAACCGACTATTTTGTTTGTAGAGCATGATAGCACATTCAGCGAGAATATCGCGACAAAGTTTGTTAATACTTGATTGAATATAATGGCTTGAATTCAGATATCATTACTGCACATCAACTTATTTTGCCACAAACGATAAGAACTAACTTGTGTTATTCTTAATGGGAACGCCATAAAATCACCTCAACTCTTATTTTAACATGCCCCTTAAGCCAACATTGCTGTTTCTTCAATTTCAATCAGCAAGTACTGCTTGCCATCTTTCTTGACTTGCTTAATGTATTTTAGGTCTTGAGGAATAGGAAGATTATTCGATAAACGATCAGAAATTATACTCATAATCTGTATGTACACTTTTTCAATACTCGATGGTAGACTGGCATATCTTCGGCAACCGCAGACACAACCTCAAGTTTTCCAGCATGGATCATTTCTTCTATACGGAATGCGACCCAGGAATCACCAATTCCAAGTTGATATTTACCAAGCACCCGCCCGATAACCATTGCTTCCTGAAATTCCTCACCTACTGCTGCGATTTCACGAAGGATAAAGTCATCATAGAGGGTTTCCGGTGCACTGATCAACTGTCCATTAAGCGTAGCCCGCAAAGGTGCGTTCTCCCTTTGAAGCCCCTGCCAATGAGATGCACAGCTTTGTTCAAATACCGGTAGCACAGGCTTTTGTAAGACAAGATACCGATGCCATTCTCCTGGAGCAACTTCACCCCAGCCGCTTTTCTGCACGATATTTCCCTTTTCGTCAGCTTCCCATTCCGGGAGCTTGACAATAGAAACATGTCTGCCATGCACTTTCCACTGATTCAACTGCCCCATGAACCAATAGAGTCCACACATTTCATCAGGCTGATTGCTGTACCATACTCGAAGGGATTCTCCCGATGCTACTCGTTTCCGAACCATTTTCAGATCTTCATTTGCCCTTTTAAATATTTCCTGAGCCGCCTGACACCCTACGTCATTCGGATAAACTCTGTATAAGTGTTCCAATGTCTGTTGCCGCTTGATACCAGGCAGATTCTCCGAAATATCTCCAACGCTCAGAACCAAATTGAATCCATAGATATCTGATGTATTTTCACTCAAAGGGGTAGCGCTCTCCCACGCCAAGCGTGCCTTTTCTTCTGCTTCTTGTTGAGCAACTTCAACTTCTTCTTTGGTTGGCTTGCTTCCATCCGCGTGACTAACAAATACACCAATACACCCACCTTGATATTTCCCCTCGCCATAGTGCTGTGCCACTTTAAGACTTCCACATGCGCTATCGCTGAATACTATTTCAATCATATTATCGTCCTCTCAAATCCAGATTTGTTTATATGTCAGATTATATAAATGATCTTTACCTCGCAGTTTCCTACTACTGCATAGGAATACTATATTCTTTTCGTCCGCGCCAAGGACGGCGCGTCCTTCACAGGATATGTCGTAGAACGTCCCGCGTATTAAACGTTCCCTCGAACTTTATTAATGAATTAAATAAGAATGTAGTGAATAATGCATAGAAATATTGACTTATGATAAGAACCAACAAAAAAAGTAACGGGAATCTGCAATTGCGACAATCGGGAAGAAAAATCAACTTCGATTGCATCTCTCTCAAGCCCTTCTAGTGCTGTACGACGCATGAAATTGAGAAGTGGTACTCACGGCGATCTACATTCCGGCTGGAGAGAATATCTAAATAGATTTAGCCGACCAGGTATGATTACATTGGTCGGCTATTTATTACACGCACGATGTCGCTAAGCGAAGGAAAGAAAGTGTTGGAATTATTCACTGAACCGCGCAAAATCCCGCAAGCAGTACGCTGATACCATAGCGGAACTGTTTGTCAAAGTCGCTGAACTCCATTCCCATATGGCGAACAACTGTCGTTAACTCTTCGACACCCAAACGGCTGAACCGCGCTTCATCGTCGACAAAGGCGAGAACATAGTTGTTGATCATATTCATTGCTGCGTAGCAGTTGGCGTCGCTTACGCCCCATGTCCGTATTAGCTTGAGCCCGTGTTGGATCAGTTCCAGTCGGTGCGGTGTATTGGGCGCGGATTCCATAAGTACCTGGACAGCATTGCGTACTTTGAGCAGGGATTCGCGGTACATTTGACAAAATGAAAAAATAGCTTTTTCAGTATCCCTCAATCTGTTCTCCATTGTTATCGGCGCACAAATTTCCTCAGCAAGCAGATCCAAAAGGTCCTGCTTGTTTTTTATGTGCCAATAGAGTGATGCGGCTTTGATATCCAGTTCTTTGGCAAGTGTCCGCATCGTCAGGTTCTCGATTCCCGACTTATTTAAAATGGCGATGGAAGTCTGTATAATTAGTTCCTTCGAGATGCCCATCATGACCTCCTGAAATTTACTAAAAAAAACATCTTGACACTAACAGTGTTAGACGGTATACTAACGCCGTTAGGTTGGCTAACAGTGTTAGTTAAGTTTACGCTGTAAGCTTAACATAGACAGTTCTGAGAGTCAAACAACAAATATAAAAGGGCTAGTGGTATGAACAGTATGGTATTCAAGGAACAAGCCCAGTTTTGTCAACAAAAAATAATAGGAGGCAAACAGTATGGCTTTTATGAGAAATGCCAGAAAGAAGAGGGATATTCCGATAACAGGCTTTATGGCAAAATGGTATGACAAGAATACCCGTACATCAAGAATTTTGGAAATGAAACGGTACGCTGATCTCGTCAGCGATGTCACAGCAAAGGGGGCTCTGGTACTGGAAGTTGCGCCCGGTCCGGGGTTTCTGGCGATTGAACTTGCCAAACGCGGGTTTGTCGTGACGGGTGTTGAACTGAGCGAAGATTTCGTTGCAATCGAAAAGAATAACGCCAAAGAAGAAGGCGTGAGCGTGGAGTTTAAACAAGGCAACGCTTCCGATTTACCATTGCCGGACGGTAAAGTTGACTTCGTTGTTTGTTCCGCTGCTTTCAAAAACTTCAGCAAGCCTTTAAAAGCGCTGGAAGAGATGTACCGGGTTCTAAAACCTGGCGGCATTGCTCTCATTCTGGACATGAATCGTGAAAACACGAAAGAGGACATCGACCTGGAAATGCAGAATTACCCGGATATGAAAGGGTTTGACCGTTTTTTTGTGAAATTTTCGTTTAAGACATTTTTACGAAACGGCGCGTATTCGCAAAAAGAATTTCAAGATATGATTGCCGATACCCACTTCGCTCGATCTGATATAAAAAAATATGGGATCGGTTTTCAGGTTTGGCTGTATAAATAATTTTTAATACTAAGACCTGGGCCGGTGTGAAACACATTGAAGGCGACTGAAGATTCTGATCAGAGATTTAAATTTAAAGGTCTATATAGAATGGATATTAACGGTAGTAACGTACTGGTTTTAGACAGTGAAGTTAATTTAGATGAAGTAGGTATTGGAATCTCTGAAGATTGGGTTTTTTATGCTTCATCAAATTGCACTAATTATCCTATATTAAATAGGATAAAAAAAGATGGAACAAGTGATATGAATTTTGGAGTTAATAATTGATTACTTAAGTTAGCAGAAAATTGAGGAGGTACCACACATATACAAAGGTTTGTGGATAAGCACATTATTGAAGTCTGCGAAAACATGATTATGGTTCTTAAGAGATTTATAAACACCGGGCTTTCGATTGAAGAAACGGCCACTGTATGGATGTAGCAGTTGATTATGTGAGGTCGTGCTTAACGTAAAAAAATGAGCGTACTAGGTATTTGTAATACTAATGGGAAGAGGTTGGCCATCACATATTGCCAGTGCAATAATTGTGAAGCCGAGAAAGCAGCCGATGCAGAACAAAAATATTTGTTAACACCCGACCACCGGCGCACAGCATACGTTGATCGTGCAGGAATATGAGCAGCACGAAATGTCCCGTGAGCATTTTGACAGCCAAAATCAGGAGTTCCCGCCGCACTATACTGTGATGAGCTATACGCTCTCGCCGGATCTGCCTGATGGTGCATTCACCGTCACTGATTGCCTTCGTTCCGACCAACCTCGGCGGAAACAAACCAATCTCAATGAGCCCCAGGCATTCAGCAGCGTTTACGTCGCCATCATTGGTGGCTCAGATGGTCCGACTGCCATCATTTTCGGCGGCAGCGGTCAAGGCAAGCTCCATGTAGTCTGGACTATATGGTGAGTAATAGAAAGAAGCTGGAACAGGAGGCTATGTTGACTGACACAGAGTAAAGGG
>LOEW01000300.1 GCA_001516045.1 Desulfosporosinus sp. BRH_c37 | reverse complement strand
AATCCTCCCGGCCTAAAGATACAATTTTTTTTAGAAACTCTATTTCCTGATCTTTATATGCCAGTTGCTGCTCAAGGTATTTTACTTTTGCTTCTGGATCTGTGCAGTCTTTAAGATATGACCCGTATGTTTTTAAGTCTCTGAACCCTTTTCCCGCTCGAACTTCATTTCGGATCATACCCTTCAATCCAGTTACACGACATCCGCCAAGAATATCCGGATCGATGCCGAGCTCGATAACAATATCTCGCGGCTCCTTTTCTTCTTGTATTGAATTCTAAAACAGTTCCTTAAAATTGGCTGAGAAATGCACAATACTAGGACTTACATCCAAAACATAAGGACTTGCTCGGAGATGATTCATTTCTTCTTGAGTAAATTTCTTGTTAGCCATGCGGCATTCCTCCAATTCAGTCCAGTTTTATTGTTACCTATTTGAACTGGAATCAAAACCGCTATTTGTCCAAGGTTAAGGGTTTCAAAAATCAACCTGTCCAAAATAAAGGATTTTCAAAACCCACGCTGTCCATTCTATAGGGTATATTTTAAGTTATCTATACTAAAAACGAGAGAACCCGCGTCACAAGTGAGTTCTCTCGTTGTTTACAACATTCATCCCTGCGGGGAGAATGTCCTGCGGACTCCAGTTTATCTCATGAGAGGTTGTCTATGGTGCGTCAGCGAGCATATCCTCGATCCTTCGTATCTCCGGTATCCCTCGTGACGACCTGGACAACCCATCAGGTCGAGCATACGAGATCAAACAACCTTAGGCATTTCACCTACGTTGTTTACGTTGAATACGTTGTTTTCTTGGTATTGATAAGAATACAACACAGTAAGAACACGGTGATGGCTTCGTAGAATACTATGAAGTCATACACTTTTGTTAATATAGATAACTAACGAGGTAGTCTTTTTTGTGTTTTAATTGCGCGTAGTGTTGGGATCCACACTGCAGGAAAATTCGTTTCAGGACGCAGTGTGACGAAAAGGCGTCCGCTTATCGTAACATTGCAGGAGTTTGCGTCAGAAATAGAAATAGACATAGACGCAAAAAATGCCCCCTTTCCGGCTGAATTTGGGGAGGGGCATGAGTGACTACAAATAGTCATAATATAGATGTAGTTTACATAACTTTGTGATAGACTGTAATATATGGGGGGATACTGTAGAATGGTTAGTATAAATCACGAAGCACTTGCGTTAGATGATCGTGAAAAGGACCTTATAAGAGAATATGGGACGGTAGTTCATTATCCTAAAGGGCAAATAATTTTTGCTGAAGGGGATACAGCTGATAGGATATACTTAATCGAGGAAGGTTTTGTGAAAATATATCGAATAACTCCGGATGGTCGAAGAGTCACAGTTGGAAGTATGAGAACTTCGGGTCAGCTAATGGGTCTGGCTGAAACTTTGTATCACGGGGAACGAACCTGTTTTGCTGGTGCTATCAACGATGCAACGCTCGTGGTTGTACGTAACGCGCGTTTCGAGGAATTACTCGTGAACCATCCTTCAATCGCTATAAAGGTTGCTACCACTTTAGGTGTTAGAATGCGAGAGGCCGAAGAAATTATTCAAGAAATGGTATGTTTCCAAGTACCTGGTAGATTAGCAATGTTACTTCTTAAAATATCTGAACGAGCTGGAGTGGAGACAGTAACCGGTACAAAAATCAAATTCCGTTTAACGCATGAGGAAATTGCTTGTATGATTGGCACATCGAGGCAAACTGTGACTTCATTGCTTAATATATTTAAGCAAGAAAATAGTATAGCCATTGAGGAAAAGGAAATGTATATCGTTGATATAGATAAACTGATTAAATGGATAGTCTAAAAGAGATTGGCATAAATGCTGGTCTTTTTATTTTATCTTTACAAAATATGTCGTGTATTGGACATAAATAAGGTCGCATGATAGACCTTATTTATGTCTGGATTTCGACATAAATAAGGTCACACGATAGACATTATTTATGTCTGGATTTCGACATAAATAAAATTGATTGTTTGATATTTTATATGTAGATGAATTCACATTATACAGTTAAGTGAAAGGAGGCACATGATAAGTCTGTAAGAAGAAAATACAACATTTGCAAGTGAGGCGGTTACCTATGAAGAAAGTTTCCGAACTAGTAAGATTCCTTAAAGATCCCCATGCCGAAAAAATAAGCAAACATAAAGGGCGATACGAGGAGTTAGAAGATCTTTCCAATATAGCAATTGAAATAGGTAATGAGGCAGCCTACAGGTCCCTCCAAGCAGAAATGAGAGAAGTGTTTTTTGATTATTTAACAGCAATAGTGGTAGATTCAATTTATAAATTAGTTCCGCACGTCCTTATAATTTGGTTGATTAGCTTAAAGTGGCCAAGTATTACTGTTCCAATAGTAAACTGGCAAGTCAATATACTTGGAGCTTATCTACTCTTGTATTTTCTATTCCATATCACACAGCTACTCGCTAAACCAATCAAGAGTAAGCTGTTGCCGAAATTGGGTTTCCCAGGGTCTATTAGGTTAACAAGCAAAATTTAAATAATTGGAGGAATATGGTATGCATTTCGCAATTGCAGGTGTAGACGCAAGTCCGATCAGTCTACTTCTATGGGGTATTTTTGTAGGGTACGTTTTCACAACGGTGGGAGCTGCTGGTGGGATTCTGGCAGGTGTCGGTCATATGAGTATCTTTGGACTTAAAAATGCCAACACGATTAAACCCATGAATCAGTTCTTGACGCTGGTTAGCCCTATTGTCGGCACTCCACTTTATCTTCGAGAGAAACGTATAATTGTACCTGTTGCTATTGCTCTAGGGCTAGGTGGCATTACAGGTGCGATGATCGGTTCTACCTTCTCTTCTTCCTTACTAAAAGATATGAAAACCTTTCAGCCCTACTTTGGTTTCTTCACATTAGCGATTGCTTTGCGTCTCGGCTACGAGTGCACTCAGAAATTTATTGATGGCCAAAAGTCTGTAAAAAAAGCTAATGAAGCTTTCGGCGCAAAAGTGAAAGAACTCAAAGCTGCTGGTAGAATGAGTGAACTAAAAGAAATTGGTGTGAACTTCCAGAAGATTGGTGTTCAAAGCACATTCACTTTTGCTGGGCAAGAATTTAAGTATAATACGATCTTTGTTTTCTTTGCAGGACTAATTGTGGCTATTATTTCTGCTTCTCTTGGTGTAGGCGGTGGTTTCCTACTGGTTCCCTTTATGACCAGTGTTCTGGGTTTCCCAATGTTCATTGTAGCTGGTACTTCAGTGCTTTCTATCCTAGTTACTTCTGCGACTAGTATTAGCAACTATATTTCCATGGGTAGTGCAGTAGATGTCACATTCTTAGTCTTTGAATTAGTGGGTGTTGCGATTGGTACTGTATTTGCAGCCAAAGTGTCTAAATATATCAATGCCCGTTATTTGAAAATTGGTCTAACCGTTATATTGTTCTACATTGGCTTGAAGTATATGCTTCCTTTGGTTGGTATTAAAATCTAATAATAGAATGAATCTCAAGTAATAACAAACTCTTTAAAACCATATTTAAGTGGTTGCTGTGTATGCTTGGGCATAGTGTTATGCGCTGATCGAATTTAAGTATGGCGATAAAACAAGTGGATCTTTCTAAAACAGGATTATTATACCACAGGAGTTATATAAATTAAGTGGAGAGAGTGGATGAAATTTATATGAGTGAAGAAATGAGTTATTCAGAAGCACAGGAAGCATTAGAAAGATTATTAAAGCTCGAATATCACCCGGTAGCAATTAATTTCTTTAAGTCTTTAGATGACGCCAAGGATATCAAGGCCGATAAAAAGATGGCAGGCAAGGTTACCTTTTGTCAGTTTACGGCGGCTTCCCGCATGGCTAATTACGTTCTAAAAGGGACAAAGGATAACATTATGTGTGAGAATTGCCTCACCTGTTTTGGAGTCACACAGCCTTCCGATGAAGAAGTCAAGGGGCATATGAAATACGTGATCGATTTTGAAAAAGCAAAGAAGGTGCTGGATTCTAAACCGCGCCTGCCGGCAGATTCGATGGAACTCTTTGTGACAGCGCCCCTTGCCAAAACTACGGTGCAGCCGGACGTGGTTATGTTCGTGTGTAACGTTTTGCAGGCCTACCACATTTTAAACGATTATATCGGCGCTTTCGATGTACATCCGCTCCAGTTCAACCACACCGTTAACTCAGCTGTTTGCGGTGGAGCAGTTTGGACATACCTGAATCATAAGCCAAATATGGAAACCATGTGCTCTGGCAGCTATACTTCAGGGAAAACGGAAAAGGGCGAAATTAACGTCTATATCCCTGGTGACCAGATCCTTGGAGTAGTAAAGCAACTGCTCTTACGTACAGAATTCTCCCAGGGGGCTTCTTTGCCTTATAATGGTACTGAATATCCAGGGTTTGATGTTTGCAAGAAGTGCCCGATGATTCGTTTCAAGGACGTAGAATAAATCAATAGTGGACACCCTTAAGTAACTTTTGCGTTGAGGACTGGTTTCGCTGAGCCCCTATCTCAAAAGGAAGACCTTGTGGCGAAGGAGGAGTCCATCAAACACTAAGGCATAGTACGAGGTACCACTCCCACGTGTAAAACCGACAATGTCTAAGAAATAACTCTATCCTTTGGATGGGGTTATTTCTTAACACTAGCAGAAATAATAAATTGACTGCAACTCTAGGGATTATGTACTAAATAATCAGCTATAAGTACTTGAAAGTGTCTGCCTCCTTTTTCCACCAAATTGATTGGACAATAGCTTACATAGGTAAATCCACTGTTTAAGAGCTGGACACTGCGTGTCTGATGTGTTCGTAATAAAAGTTAAAAATCTAGACAGATTCTAATAATTATAACTCAAATTCACAAGAATTTGTTTTTAGATTTGGTATAACCCAAAAAATAACAACGAAATCTATACATATAGAGTCATTGAAGGATGAGATAATCTATTTATGGTATACTAACGGGGCAAACGGTGAAAGCCATCAATATTGAAGGATAGCATTAAAGTATATATACCCTTCACATTGCCGCTAGCATAATTAGCTTTAGTTATACCAAAAGATTACTTGTAGAACTGCGAAATATCTCTACATAAAAAAGGTAAGTATGAGCTTTTACGTTCTTAAATACTGTAGAGTTATGTCGCTTTGTTAAACCCACCAGACTTATGTAAGCTAAATAGTAATTGTTGTAGATAAATAGAGAACTATATTTTTGCCTAAATTATTAAAATAAATTTACAAAAATAAGTTGACATTTTGGCGACGTTCAGCTATACTAAAAAAGTTCTCAAAAAAGTGGCCCGTTGGTCAAGCGGTCTAAGACACCGCCCTTTCACGGCGGTTACACGGGTTCGAATCCCGTACGGGTCACCAAACAGAATACAAGGGTGATTAGCTCAGTTGGTAGAGCGCCTGCCTTACAAGCAGGATGTCGGCAGTTCGACCCTGTCATCGCCCACCA